>JAURQA010000259.1 GCA_030836345.1 Bacteroidota bacterium | reverse complement strand
CGCGTATTTGAGAACGGAGACTGGCGAAGTGGATATTATAGAGATCAAACCTTTATGTTCGCTGCGGGCATTAGCCACGTAAAAGCCTTTTTTGCACAGTTGTATGCGAATCCTTCAGTAGCGCATGAGCCGGCTAGTGCAGGACGAAGCATGAATGGGCATTTTGCCACTCGATACTTGGATGAAAATGGCGACTGGATGTCTCAAACCAACCATAAAAATTCCTCCGCAGATATTAGTCCAACAGCTGGTCAAATGCCACGCCTCTTAGGATTGGCATTAGCCAGTAAATTATACCGGCAAAACAAGGATTTACACTCATTTACCGATTTTAGTTTAAATGGAAACGAAGTGGCTTTTGGTACTATAGGAAATGCGAGTACGAGTGAAGGAGGCTTCTGGGAAACTATAAATGCAGCTTGCGTACTGCAGGTTCCCATGCTTATGAGTGTATGGGATGATGGCTATGGTATTTCAGTTCCGGCTAAATACCAAACCACCAAAGAGAGTATATCCGACGTGTTGGCAGGGTTTCAGGTGACGAAGAACCAAGAAGGTTTAAAAATATATAGAGTAAAAGGACATGATTATGCGGAGTTGTGCAGGGTTTATAAGCATGCAGCAGATTATTGCAGGAAGCATCATGCCCCTGTACTTATTCATGTGATAGAAATAACGCAACCTCAGGGGCATAGCACGAGTGGCAGCCACGAGCGATATAAATCGAAGGAGCGCTTGCAATGGGAAATTGATTTTGATTGCCTCAAGAAAATGCGCGAATGGATTTTGGCAAATAAGTTAGTTGAAGAATCTGCAATAGAAGCGTTAGAAAAAGAGTCAAAGGCCTTTGTAAAGCAGGCACAGAAAGACTCTTGGGAAGAGTTTAATTCAGAAATACAAAATGAAATAGGTGCATTTGTTCAAATTTGCGAGGATTTAAGTACCGTTCATCCAGAACTAAGTGAGATTGCTACAGGCTTAAAGAATAGTTTGGATCCTCTTCGTAAGGATTTAGGAAATGCCATTCAAAAAGCCTTGGTTTCCTGCCGAAATATAGATGGATCTTCCAAACAGACTTTAGTCAATTACGCAAATCAATTTAAAAGCCTAAACGAAGACAGATATAATTCTCAATTGCACTCCACAAGTGCAACGAGTGTATTGAATGTAGAACAGGTTGCTTTAGAGACCAGCGATGAGATGGCAGATGGGTACCAAATTGTCCGAGCCTGTTTTGATGCGGCCTTGGCTAGAGATCCTCGGATATTTGCCTTTGGTGAAGACTTAGGAAAGATTGGCGATGTAAACCAAGGGTTCTCCGGCTTGCAGGAAAAGTATGGTGAGCTTAGGGTTACAGATAAAGGAATACGCGAATTAAGTATTATTGGAGAAGGGATAGGAACATCTATGAGAGGTTTGCGCCCTATCGCGGAAATTCAATACTTGGATTATTTACTTTACGCCATTCAGATTTTAAGTGATGATTTGGCGACGCTTCAATATCGAACAAAAGGCGGCCAAAAAGCTCCTTTAATTGTGCGCACCAGAGGGCATCGCTTGGAAGGTATTTGGCATAGTGGGAGCCCTATGGGGATGATTATTAATGCCTTGAGAGGAATGCACATTTGTGTTCCAAGAGATATGACACGAGCTGCTGGAATGTATAATACTTTACTTAAAGCAGACGAACCGGCGCTGGTTATAGAATGCTTGAACGGGTATAGAATCAAAGAAAAGATGCCAAGAAATATTGGCGAATTCACGGTTCCTTTAGGCGAAGTTGAAACCATCCGACAAGGGTCTGATATTACCCTCGTGACTTATGGTTCTTGTTGCCGCATTGCCATGCAGGCCGCAGCAGAATTAGCTAAGTATAATATAGATGTAGAAATTATTGATATACAAACACTTGTTCCTTTTGATTTAAACCAAAACATAGCAAAGAGCATTCAGAATACCAGCCGTGTGATCTTCTTAGATGAAGATGTGCCGGGTGGAGCCAGTGCGTATATGTATCAGCAAGTAATGGAGCAGCAAGATATCTTCCGGTTCTTGGATGGAAAGCCAGAAACCATTAGTGCAAAAGCACATCGTGCAGCTTATGGAACCGATGGGGATTATTTTTCGAAACCAAGTGCAGATGATGTGTTTTCACGCATCTATGCGATTATGAATGAGGTGAGCCCAGCTACTTGGCCTGCCATTGATTAGGGTTTTTTATTCCCAGAATATTTAAGAAGACTTACTCCCGTATTATTTCTTTAGTTGACTTTATATCTTAATATATCCTTCTCCAATACGAGGCTACTGGGATAATTCTCCTTGTATAAGGCTCCCGTTCCCAAGCCCTGCGGCAAAGACAAATCATATGAACTGGCCCATTCGGCAATGGCCAATAATCCTATATTTCCTTCCAATGCAGAGGTGGCCCACCAGTCAATATCCAACTTTTGAGCTTCAGAAATCCATTCGTCACAGGGGCTAAACCCTCCGAGCAAACTGGGTTTTAGGATGATATATTTAGGCTTTATGGATTTTAGAAGGGGGTATTTTTGATTATATACTCCAATGAGTTCTTCATCCAATGCGATATCAATGGGCGATTTAGCACATATTTCATTCATGGCTTCCCAGTTTCCTGCTTTTATGGGTTGTTCCAATGAGTGAATCTGAAATGCATTAAAATCGTTCAATTTATGCTGTGCATCATCGAAGTTAAACCCTCCATTGGCGTCTAGGCGTAGGGTAATATTTGGAAAGGCGGTCCTCACCTTTTCTATAAGCCTGCATTCTGAGTCATGATCCAGTGCGCCTACTTTAAATTTTAAACAGCGGAGCCCTTCGCCTGCTTTTTTCATGGCTACTTCGAGCATTTCATCTACTGTATCCATCCAAACCAAGCCATTTATTATGATTTCTTTTCCCTTTTTAAATGGAGAAGGCGTTTCTGATAACTGTGCAAAGGCGGACTCTACGGCAAAGTTTAGAGCAGGATACATTGCTATATGCGCTTCGGAAAAGTCTCTTAGATCGCTATTGGATAAGTTGTGGCATTCTTCTAAAACCCGGGTGTAGTTTACTTTACCATCCACACTTAAATCAGGCAAGGGCGCAATTTCTCCGCATCCTGTTTTACTATCTTGTGTGATGCTTATTTTAAAATGACTTTTTTTAGTGTATACTCCTCGGCTAGTTTTAGCTGGTTTTATAAATTCAAATATTTTTTCTTGAAATTTCATATTAAAATAAGAGCAGTCCTATCAAAACCCAGGCTAGCGCAAAAGCTAGGGTGAGCAATGCAATATTTCGGAGTTGTTTATTGTAATCGCTGCGTTCTTCTATTGTTTTGAGCCTACTGCAGTGAAAAAGAAAGGCCATTAGAAAGGGCATAAAAACAATAGGTAAGAGGGCTATGTCTTTAAAAAGTGGCTTGCTTTCTCCCCAGACATCTAATTGCCTAAGCACAAGAACATATACATTTAGTAACCAAGCGGTAAGCAATAACGCTCTCTGATAGGAGATGGCTTTTTCTTTTCCCCACTGATTGGCTAAGGTTTTTTTATTACTGATGCGATCTGATTGTATATCGCGAATGTTATTAATATTTAATACTGCAACGCTAAATAAGCCAAAAGCAACGGATATAAGGAGGATATCAAGACCAAGATGGTGTGTGTGTAGATAGAATCCCCCAAGGATTGCTACTGGTCCAAAAAACAGAAAAACAACGACATCGCCTAAAGATTTATAGCCATAGGCAGAAGCGCCCATGGTATATTTAATGGCGGCGGCAATGGCTGCTATACCAATTATAAGGAAAAAGGCAAAATAGATGCCATTGGATGAGAAACTTTGGTTTAAGAGGGCTATTCCCGAGAGGAATGCAAGAGTTGCAGTAGTAAAAACGGCTTTTTTCATGGCCGTTTGGCTAATAAGTCCTGCCGTTAAGGCACGATCATTTCTTTTGGCTCGTTGATCTGTACCCTTTTCAAAATCGCCGTAATCATTAGCATAATTACTGAGTATTTGAAGAAAAATAGTGGTGAGTGCATGCCATAGGAAAATACTTCTATCCCATTGAAAGAGAATAGAAGCCATTGCCGCAGCCACAATGGGTCCAGCTAATGCCAGAGCTAATGTTTTTGGGCGTGAAGCAATGAAAAGGGCTTTAAACATCCTTATAAATTACCTGTTCTACCGCCATCTACCACTACATTGGTTCCGTTAATATAAGAGGCAAAATCGCTAGCTAAAAAACAGGCTGCATATCCTGGCTCTTCAGGCTGTCCAAAACGAGCGGCGGGTATTTCGGCAAGCATTGCTTTTTCTACGTCTTCAATGGCTTGGCCTGTTTTTACACTTTTTCCAGAAATAATGCTGCTAAGTCTTTCGGTGGCGGTAGCTCCCGGAAGTATGTTGTTTACTGTAATTCCAAAACTCCCCAGTTCATTGGCTAAGGTCTTACTCCAGTTTCCAACAGCTCCACGGATGGTATTGCTTACCCCTAACCCATTTAAGGGTATTTTAACACTGGTGGAAATGATATTAATAATTCGGCCAAAACCCTTTTTTTGCATATTGGGAATGCACGCTTGAGCCATGTTGTGATTATTGATTAAATGTAGGTTAAAGGCGGAGGTATATTCCTCTGCAGGTGCTTTATGTGCTGGCCCTGCTGGTGGTCCACCTGTATTATTTATCAATATATCTACCTGATTTTCAGCGGCTATTTTTTCAGCCACTTCTTTTACAATTTTGATATTTGTAAAGTCTGCCACGTATGTTTTATGTTGGCCAGGTAAGCCGTTGGCCAGGGTATCTAGTTTTTCTTGATTGCGAGCCACTAAAATTAGGGATGCTCCTGATTGTGCAAATTGTGTGGCAATGGCTTTTCCAATACCGGCGGTGCTTCCGCAAACCACTGCTGTTTTTCCATTGAGGGAAATATTCATGTCACAAAAATACGTTTTAGATGGAGATTAAGCCACATTTACGCTAACTAAGAAGAGCCCCTGTATTACAGGAGCTCTTCTTTATTTATTTGGGCTGTGTTTGAATGCTTATTTAAGCTTTCGCTTCACTTCCTCTTCTTTATATACTTCTAGGTAATCTCCAACCTCAATGTTGTTGAACGATTTAATTTGTAAACCACATTCAAAGCCTTTTCTAACTTCTTTGGCATCATCTTTAAACCGTTTTAAGTTTTCTAGGAGTCCATCATGAATAACGACACCATCCCTAATTACACGTATTTTACTTTTACGTTCCACAATTCCATCAGTAACCATACACCCTGCAATGGTTCCAACCTTAGAAATCTTAAATGTCTCACGAATCTCTACTTGTCCCGTTACTTTTTCTACTAAGTCTGGACTAAGCATTCCTTCCATTGCAGATTTAATTTCTTCAATAGCTTTATAGATAATGGAGTATGTCTTAATTTCAATGTTTTCCTCTTCGGCCAATGCTTTGGCTTTAGCAGATGGGCGAATTTGGAAACCAACGATAATAGCATCAGAAGCAGAAGCGAGCAATACATCAGATTCTGAAATAGCACCTACTCCAGAGAATATTACATTAACACTAATTTCTTCTGTACTTAATTTCAATAATGAATCCTTCAGGGCTTCCACAGATCCGTCTACATCTCCTTTAACAATTATTTTTAATTCTTGGAAATCTCCTACTTGTAGTCGTCGACTAATTTCGTCTAAGGTAATATGTTTGGTGGTTCTAATTCCTTGCTCTCTAATTAATTGGCTTCGTTTGTTTGCTAACTCTTTAGCAGAACTTTCGTCCATAACAGCAAAGGTATCTCCTGCGGTAGGAGCATCTGAATATCCCAATATTTTAACAGGTGTACTTGGTCCAGCTTCAGATATTTTATTTCCCTGTGCATCCATCAATGCTCTTACTTTAGCATAATTTGGTCCGGCAACTACATGGTCTCCAACCCGGAGTGTTCCAGTTTGAACCAACATATCACAAACCACTCCTCTTCCTTTTTCCATACGTGCTTCAATTACGGCACCTTTAGCAGGTCGGTCTGGGTTGGCTTTAAGCTCCATTATTTCTGATTCTAAGAGAACTTTCTCTAATAACTCATCAATATTGGTTCCTTTTTTAGCAGATATTTCTTGGGATTGAAATTTACCACCCCAATCTTCTACTAAAATATTCATGGCAGATAAGGCTTCTCTAATTCTATCGGCATTTGCTCCATCTTTATCCATTTTGTTAAAGGCAAATATCATGGGAACTCCAGCGGCCTGTGCGTGAGCAATAGCCTCTCGTGTTTGGGGCATAATGCTATCATCCGCAGCAATAACAATAATGGCTAAATCAGTAACCTTAGCTCCACGCGCACGCATGGCTGTAAAGGCCTCATGACCAGGAGTATCAAGGAATGTAATTTGCTTATTATCTCCTAAATTTACCGAGTATGAACCAATGTGCTGAGTAATACCACCAGCTTCTCCATCAATAACACTTGATTTACGTATGTAATCAAGGAGTGATGTTTTACCGTGATCTACGTGACCCATTACAGTTACAATAGGGGCTCTAGTAGATAAATCTTCTGGAGAGTCTTCGATTTCATCAATGCCTTCATCCTGTGATTCAGCATCAACAAATTCAATTTCATATCCATATTCATCAGCCACTACTTGAATGGTTTCTGCATCAAGCCTCTGATTTATAGAGACCATTAAGCCTAGCTTAAAGCATGTGCTAATGACATCATTAACACCTATTTCCATCATAATAGCTAGATCATTGGCTGTTAAGAACTCTGTTACTTTAAGAATAGAACTTTCGGCCTGTAATCGAGCCATTTCTTCTTTTCTTTCAATTTCAGACCGTTCTCTTTTTTGATTTTTATGTTTTTGGCGATTTCCTCTCCCTCGACCAGCGCCACCCATATGTCCTCGGGTACGCTTGAGATTTGAGTTTACATCTCTTTTAGAGACAGGTTTTTTATTTCCTGTTTTGTCATCTTTTTTGCGACTGTCTTCTTTGATTTTATCATTAACCGATACTTTTTCGGCAGAGACTTTCTTACGCTTTCTTTTTCTTTTTTCCTTTAATTCCTCACGCGCGTCATTGGCGAGACTTCTCACGCCTTTTGGTTTGTCGTTTGGCAGGCTGATTTTTGATACTACCTTGGTACCAGTTAGTTTCGTAAACTGAGTTGTGATTTTCTTTTCTTCCTCTGTTTCTTCTTCCTCTTTTGGTTTTTCGTTATTCTTTATTTCAACCTTAGGCTTTTCAACAATCTTTTTTTCAACCTTAACAGGTTTTATTGTTTTGGCCTTTTTTTGATCGACAGGAATTGCACCAACTACCTTAGGGCCCACTTTTTTTTCTTTGCCTTTCTCTTCGATTTTTGGTTCCTCTTTAACTGGGGTCTCTTCGGGAGTAGGATCTATCATCTTTGGTTTTTCTGTAACCTTTGGAGGATCTAATACCTTTGGTTTTTCAACCTCAACAGGGACTTCTTTGACCACTGTTTTTTCAACCTTAAGCTCCTCTTTTTTCGGAGGAGTAGCTGCTGGAGCCTTGGGAGGCGTGGCTTCACGCTTGGCTAGAAGTGTGTTAACTTTGTCCTTAGCAGCCTTAGAAGCACTAAAATTTTGAACAAGAAGCTGATGCATCTCATCTGTAATTTTTGTTGTGGGTTTATTTTCCAAACTGAACCCTTTCTCGTTGAGAAAATCAACAATATTTTGGGAGCCTTGGTTAAACTCGGAAGCCGCTTTTGCTAGACGTATACCTGCCATTTTTGCGTGTCAAAATTACTTCTTATTTGTGGTACATACAACAATACGAGGGCATTTGTCCTTTTATTAAAGAGTTGAGCTCTTTTTTAGGTGAGTTATTTGCTCTTTTAAGGATATGATGAGCATAAAAAATGGAACACTACAGATATAGCATTCCATTTTTAGAAAAACGTCGATTTATCCAGGCTTATTTACCTTCTTCAAACTCCGCGCTTAATACTTTTTTGACTTCGTTAATCGTTTCTTCTTCTAAATCGGTACTGTTCATCAAAAATTCAGTGGAAGACCTCAGTACGTCTCTCGCAGAATCCAAGCCTACTTTTTTAAGCTCTTTTACCACCCACGCATCAATTTCATCTAAAAATTCATCTAAATCAACATCGTCTTCAGCTGCTTCGCTTTTGGCTTGCATTCTGTATACTTCAATTTGGTAAGCTGCTAAGCGTGAAGCTAATTTTATATTATTTCCACCTCTACCAATGGCCAGTGACACTTGATCGGCTTCTAAAAATACATTTGCTTTTGTGTTTTCTTCATCCAAATCAATTCTAGATATTTCTGCAGGTTGTAAAGCTCTGGAGATGTATAAATTAATATTGTTTGTGTAATTAATTACATCAATATTTTCATTTCTTAATTCTCTTACAATGCCATGAATCCGAGAACCTTTAACACCCACACAGGCGCCTACTGGATCAATACGGTCATCATAACTTTCAACGGCTACCTTGGCTCTTTCTCCAGGTTCACGTACAATATTTTTTATTTGAATTGTTCCTTCTAAAATTTCTGGAACTTCCAATTCAAACAAACGTTGTAAGAAATCAGGGGAGGTTCTTGAAAGCAAAATTCTTGGAGCTCCTCGCTCGGTATCTATTTTGAATACAACTGCACGAATGGTCTCGCCTTTTTTGAACATATCGCTAGGAATCATTTGATCTTTTGGAAGAATTAATTCATTTCCATCGTCATCCAAAAGCATGATTTCTCGCTTCCAAATATTGTAAACTTCTCCGTTAACAATATCGCCCATTTTAGATTCGTATTGGCGAACCAAGTCTTCTTTTTCTAGTTCCTGAATTCTGCTCATTAAAGCTTGACGAGCGTTTAGAACAGCTCTTCTACCAAAATCTTCTAGGGTAACTTCTTCAATACAATCTTCACCTACTTGGTAATCTTCTTCTAATTTAACAGCATCTGAAAGACTTATTTGAAGATTCGCGTCTTCCACCTCACCGTCTTCAACAATGAGTCTAAGATGATACATCTCTATATCTCCAGTTTCCGTGTTTATAATGATATCAAATCGTGACTCTGAACTGTATTTACGTTGCAACATGGTGCGAAATACATCTTCCAGAACTCTCATCATATTGGTTTTGTCAATGTTCTTAAATTCCTTAAACTCTGAGAAACTCTCTACTAGATTTAAGACCATTGTTTTACTTGATGTCGTCATTTTATTATTCTTTAATACTTTAGTTTTACTTTAATTTCCTTGGCTTCTGACCAGTTTATATGAATTGTTTCGGTGGTGAACTTTTTGCTGTTTACGGATCTAAAGATTTTTTTTTCTAATTCCAATATTTCAGCTTTTAAAGATTTAAATTCACCTTCTATTTTGCCCTCTTCTGTATGAATCAATAATGTTTTTCCAATGTGCTTGGGTAATTGCCTAATATCGGACAAGGTTCTACTTGCACCCGGGCTACTAATTTCTAAGGTAAATTTTCGTTCACCCAAATCCATCTCTTCGGTTAAACGATTAATGTGGCGAGCAAAACGGGTCATTTCTTTCATGTCTAGTGGCCCCTCACTATCCATAAAATATTGCAATAAAATACCACCTGGAGCAAATTTCTCTCCTACAAGAAAAATCCCAAAATCCTTGGATTCTTCTAAAATGATAGCTTTTATCTTCTCGCCTATTTTTGACATATTTTTTAGTCAATAAAAAAGGGCCGCGGTAAGCGTCCCTTATATAAATGTTCTTATAAGTTTTGCAAAGGTATTACATTTTAATGAAATTGAAAAATATGCTTCTCTCAATCGTTTAGAACACTGCATTTTATGATTTTGATATCTTCTATGGGTCTGTCGCCAGGTGCCGTAGGATTGTTTTCTATAGTGGCTAAAGTCTGGTAACCGGAAACGAGGTAGCCAAAAACGGTGTATTTCCCATCCAAAGCAGGAGTCCCACCATGAGTAGCGTACATCTTTTTGTATTCTGGAGTCAGGGAGTTCATTAAACTATCCCTAAGGGATGCAGTTAAGGATTCAACCTCGTCTGCTAGCACTTGCAACCCCGCTTGGTCTTGATTTTGACGATAGGCTTCGGCTCTTAAATTGTATTCATTATTCTTAGGGTTCGTAAAGAAAATCTCGTAAGAATTCTGCATAGCCATGTTTTCCCAAAAGTCGTTTTGAACTTTACTTCCGGTCACTATATAGAATTGACTTCCTGAGCTTTCTTTTAATGGGTTGATTTGATCGGACCTACGGGCTGCAGCTAAGGCTCCTTTTATATGATATAGCTTATTATTGAATTCTTTTGGAATGGTGTATCCTGGGCCTCCATCGCCTAGGGCCTGACCTGGATTAGCGTTTTTTGAATTAGGATCTCCACCTTGAGCCATAAATTGTTTAATTACGCGGTGAAACAGCGTATTATTATAAAAGTTACTTCGGGTTAATTTTAGAAAATTCTCCTTGTGTAAGGGGGTTTCATCGAAAAGTGCCACAACTAATTCTCCAACAGAGGTTTCTATTTTAACCTTTGTTAAGGAGTCTAGGCGCAAGCTATCGGTCATTGCAGCATAGGACTTTTCACCTGTTTCTATGACTGGTAGACTTTGTTCTTCTTTGGCTGTATTCTCACTTTCTCCTCCACAGGAGCATAGAAAAAGCGCAATAAAAAGGCAATTATAAAACGGTAATTTCTTCATTTTCAAAGTATTCAATTATGTGTTGTTTAAGGAGAACCTCCTGTTCAAATAGGTCCATGTTGGGTAGTTTTTTGTCATTCTCCCATATGGGCCAACCATCTTCATTAAATCCAACCTGCTTGTAGTAGCCAGAGTAAGAAAGAATTTTACAGTTAGCGATGTGCATTAAATAAATTTTTTGCTCTTTGGACAGCTTTTTTTCAGGAATGATGCCTGCTTCTCTTATTCCTACCAAAAATAAAATTGCATTTACATCCGGTTTTTTCTGGAAGTTTTCTTCAATAAACTGGAGTAAAGCGAACCACTTGACAGTTAATTCTTTGGTTAAACTTATTGGAGATTCAGACATTTTTAGGTATGCAAAAGTAGGCCAATTAGTGACACTAATCCCACTAAAATGATTATTTCAAACGCACGTAACGGATAAAATTTGTTTACTTTTGTCTAATGCCTCTCTCTTGGCAAGGGCGAAAGATTCAACTTAAACGAGGGTTAAAAATTAAAGATGTTTTAACTTTTAATATTTCACGCGCTGTGAAATGGCAGGAGACTACATTAAAAAAGCTAGTCTTTAGGGCTAAGGATACAGAGTTTGGAAGTAGATATGGCTTTGATGATATCCTAATTGCACCAAATATTGCCCAAGGGTTTAGAAACAATGTTCCTATTTCGGGATACTCAGATATGCATCCATATTGGTTGCGTGCCTATAAGGGTGAAAAAGATGTTACCTGGCCTGGAAGCATAAAGCACTTTGCATTAAGCAGTGGCACTAGTGAGGGGTCAAGCAAGTATATCCCAATTAGTTCGGTTCAGTTAAAGTCAATTATTCGTGGAAGTCGAAGGCAAATGCTTTCCATTATAAACTCAGATATACCCAAAGATTTTTTAACCAAGGATTACCTAATGGTTGGAGGCAGTACTACATTGCAGTTTGATGGTACTGCATACAGCGGGGACCTCAGTGGAATTACTACTCAAAATGTTCCTCAATGGTTTGATAGATATTCTCAGCCTTCACCAGAGATCCGGGCCATTAGTAATTGGCATGAAAAAATGGAAGCGATGCTTGAGGTGGCTCATACATGGGATGTTGTAATGATTGCTGGAGTGCCTGCCTGGATTAAAATTTTAATTGAAAAACTTTTAGAAAAACACCAATTGAATAATATCCATGAGCTGTGGCCAAACTTTAGTGTTTATTTATGGGGTGGTGTTGCCTTATCTCCTTATAAAAAAGGCATAGAGTCCATGTTGGGTAAAGAGGTCAGGTTTTATGAGACATACTTGGCTAGCGAAGGGTTTATTGCTTTTCAAACCAAAATAGACAGCCAGGGAATGCGGCTCGTTTTTCGGAATAATATGTATTATGAGTTTGTGCCTTTTAACGCCGCTAATTTTAACAGTGATGGAGAAATAAATAAAAGTGCAGAAGTTATAGATCTTGCAGATGTGGAGGAAGGGGTGGATTATGCCATACTTATTTCTACGGGTGGAGGAGCTTGGCGTTATGTTATAGGAGATACCATCAAATTTGTTCATAAGGAAAACTGTGAGATTAAAATTACGGGGAGAACCAAGCATTTTCTAAGCATTTGTGGGGAACATTTGAGTGTCGAAAATATGACTCAAGCTTTGCAGTTGTGTGCTCATAACTTGAACCTAGCATTTACAGAATTTACCGTTAGAGGAAGGCAATTTGAAGATGGTGAGCTAGGGCATGAGTGGTTTATTGCATGCAATAAAAAAGTGGAGGATGTGATAGAAATTGAGAATCAATTGAATGCCAAGCTTTCTGAGCTAAACGATGACTATTCTGTGGAGCGGCAACATGCATTAAAGCACTTAAAAGTAAATATTTTGCCTGAAGAGGTTTTTATTAATTGGATGGAAAAACATGAAAAAATAGGGGCACAAAATAAATTCCCCAGGGTATTGTCTGATGCTTTGTATGAAGACTGGAACCAATTTGTAAAAGAGTATAGAAAATGAGTACAGAAGATCAATCAAAATATACCGATTTAGAAACTTATAAAATGGGCGCCTTATTAAATGCAATAAATGATCTAGATCAGTCTGTAGCCCATGCGGTGCACCGGGCTATTCCTCAAATAGAACGTTTTTGTAGTGATACTTTATTAAAAATGAAAAAGGGAGGTCGCTTATTCTATGTGGGTTCAGGTACTAGCGGACGTTTGGGTATTGTAGACGCGAGTGAATGCCCTCCTACTTATGGCGTAGACCATGGTGTGGTGATTGGCATTATAGCTGGAGGAGACACTGCTATTCGTAAAGCTGTGGAATTTGCAGAGGACGACACAGCAGCTTGTTATAAGCAATTGTTAGAGCATGGGATTCATTCCAATGATACAGTTGTAGGAATCTCTGCTTCAGGTAAAACACCTTATGTGCTGGGCGCAATGAATGCGTGTAAAGCAAATGGAATAAGCACAGGATGTATTGTGTGTAATTCAGATTCGGCAATTGCTGCGGCCTCTGATTTTCCTATGGAAGTACTTACGGGCCCTGAGTTTGTAAGGGGAAGTACGCGAATGAAAGCAGGTACGGGCACCAAGCTGGCTTTGAATATGATTACCACTAGCCTTATGATTAAATTGGGCCATGTAAAAGGCAATAAAATGATTGATATGCAATTGAGCAATGATAAATTAGTGGATCGAGGTACTCGAATGGTGATGGAAGAAACGGATTTGAACTATGCTGCAGCCAATGATTTGTTGCTAAAAACAAAAAGTGTAAGAGCCGCTGTAGATGCTTGGATTCAATCAAATAAATAGAAGAACCTGGGCGAAGAAAAAATTCCTACATCTCATTTATCCCATTCCTTTTTTAATGTCTTGAATCTCATTGTAGATATTTGCTAAGGTTAAGTGGCCCGTATCTTTTACGCCCATACTTACCTTGCTGTGGTATTCCCAAATCTCTAAAACATCTTTCGTATTTACGCTCACCGGGGGGTATTCGGAATTCGTTGAAATAAGAGCCAGATTATTGCCGTCTTTACTGCGTTCTACCTTTTTTAATCGGATGCTTTCTGCTTCTATAATAATATATATCTGATGGTCCTTAATATCATGGATGGATGATACGGCCTTGGCCAAAACCCAATCGCCGGGGTGCACTAAAGGAAGCATGCTATCTCCTGAAATTTGAAACCCTCTAAATGTGGCATTTCTGTATTCAAATAAAGGAAAACTAAATGCAGGTAATTGGCCATAATATTCAGGGTCTCCTATGTTCTGACCATAGCCAGCAGCAGCTTTTTCATTAACCAGTACAATGTTCTCAGATCCTGTTTCATTGACAGAAATCATTTTAGGCAATACGTCTGTCTGTAAATATTTTTTCTTGCTCTCACCATATAGCCAGAGCGGGTTAATTTGGAATTGTTTAAGCAATTCTTTTACAATGTATCCAGTAATTCTAGTTTTACCTCTTTCGATATCTGCTGTAGTTTTTAAACCTACTTTTTCGGCAAATTCTATTTGACTTAAGCCCAAGTCATCTCTAAGAGATTTTAATCTTTTGGCCTCTATGGGTAAGGGTTCCATGGATCAAATATACGTTTAATATGGAATAATTCCAAAAATGTGGAATTATTCCATATATTTGCCCTTTAACTACAACACATATCAATAAATAATAAGCCTTGGAAAGGAAAATTTTACATATGGACTTAGACACCTTTTTTGTCTCCTGTGAACGTTTACTGGATAGCCGTTTAATTGGCCAGCCTATCCTGGTGGGCGGCACTGGAAATAGAGGTGTTGTTTCTGCTGCTAGTTATGAAACAAGGCTGTTTGGTGTGCACTCAGGTATGCCTATGAAAATGGCAAGACAGCTTTGTCCAGAAGCTATTGTGATTAAAGGAAATGCGGGTACATATACCAAATTTTCTAAAATGGTCACAGAAATTTTGCAAGAGCGGGTGCCGGTTTTAGAAAAAGCGAGTGTGGATGAATTTTATGCTGACT
>JAURQA010000258.1 GCA_030836345.1 Bacteroidota bacterium | reverse complement strand
CTATAGCGCCAAATACGCCTGTTGGCCTAACTCCAAACATTATTGAGGAGCGCCAAATGAATGCAGTAGCTATGGATATTTTTAGTCGGTTAATGATGGATCGTATCATCTTTTTAGGAGTTCCTATATATGAGGACGTTTCAAATATCATTATGGGTCAATTGTTATTTTTAGAAAGCAGTAATCCAAATCGTGATATTCAAATTTATATTAATAGTCCAGGCGGTAGTGTTTATGCAGGTTTAGCTATATACGACACCATGCAATACATTAGTTCTGATGTAGCGACCATCTGTACGGGAATGGCAGCGAGTATGGGCGCTGTATTGATGTGTGCTGGCCAAAAAGGAAAGCGAACGGCTTTGCCGCATAGCCGCATCATGATTCATCAACCACTTGGTGGAGCTCAAGGGCAAGCCAGTGATATTGAAATCACCTACCAAGAAATTAATAAATTAAAGAAAGAATTATACACCATCATTGCGGATCATAGTGGACAGAAGTACGCGAAGATTGAAAAAGATGGCGATCGTGACTTCTGGATGACGGCTGAGGAAGCCAAGAAATACGGAATGATTGATGACGTTCTTGGATCTAGATCCAAAAAAGATTAATTTTTTTGAATTAAGATTGTAAACAGCCTTCTGCTAATATCAGAAGGCTTTTTATGTGTAATTTATACTTTTGGTACTAATTTAAATTGTTGGTATGTTAGTGCGTGTTCTGTCAAATCCATTTCATAGATAAAACCCAATTTAGTTAGGACCTTAATGGAAGCCTTGTTCTCTTCCATTGCATAGGCCTTTAACTCTTTTAATTTTAAGGTGTTAAACCCATACTCAATAGAGGCTTTTCCCGCTTCTGTGGCTATTCCTTGGCCCCAATATTTTTTTTTGAATCGATATCCTAAGTCAGTTACTCCGTATTCAGGTAAATACTTCAAGCCGGCAAAGCCTATGAATGAATCAATTCCTATTAATTCAACGGCAAAACGGCCATATCCGTATTTCATGTAATCTTCTGAAATAATTCCTCTAATGCGACGTTCCATTTCATCATAATTTACTACACCACCATCGCCTGTATATTTACTTATTTCTTGATCCAAGTTCATATTATATGCAGCTTCAATATCATATAATGTAAACGGGCGCAAAAGGAGTCGTGGGGTTTCTATCCTAATATTCATCTACTAATAATTAAGAGGGTTTGTTGCGCATTGCATTTGAACATACCGTAGCCATAATATACTTCTTCCACTTTTACCTTTGTAAGAAAGCGCAAATCATCATTTAAGATAGAATCATAGCCATCCACTGACATGATTGTATACAGCATCGTTTTTCTAAAATTTGTCATAGTATCAGGTTCATTTAGTGGTAAAGATACTACAGGAAATGAATGTGATTAAAAAGGGCTATTCGGTTCCTTTTTTACCACATTAAAGGTGAGCCTATCCGCTAAGCTGGGCCACCATTTATTAATAAATACCGCCAATTTTCCTTGAGTTGTTAAGATTAAGTATTTCTTTTTGACTTTTACTGCTTGGTATATTTTTTTAGCTACCTCTTCGGCAGACATCAGTTTATCTTCTTTTAGGGGCGTTTGTCCTTGTACTTTTCCTTTGGAATCCAAAGCATTCTCGCGAATACTACTAGCGGTATAGCCAGGACAGGCTATCAATACATGCAATCCAGTTTCTAAATTTTCGCATCTTAAGCTCTCTAAAAAGCCCTGCATGGCAAATTTACTGCTGCTATAACCAGTACGTGCCGGCAGTCCTTTAAACCCGGCAATAGAGCTTACTCCGATAACACTTCCCTTTGTTTTTAGTAAATAGGGTAGCGCATGTTTTGTGCAATTTACGGTCCCCCAAAAGTTTACATCCATTAGATTTTTTAGCACGGCTAGATCGGTGTCTTTAAAAATGCCGCGCATGCTAATGCCCGCATTATTTATGAGTACGTGCAAGTCACCAAATGCATGCAGAGCAGTTTCCACGAAGTCTTGGCAATCTGCCTCAATACTTACATCCCCTATGCTTATACAGGTATTCGCTTTGAGTGCTTTGCAGTCCTCTGCAACACGGGTTAATTTCTCCTTGTTTCGGGCCATTAATGCCAAGTTCCATCCTTTGGCAGCATATTCTAGGGCCAAAGCCCGTCCAATTCCCGAGCTAGCTCCTGTAATTAAAATGGTTTGTGCTATCATCTTGAAATTAGATCGGCATGTTTTCTGGCAGCCATTTAATGCTGCAACCCACTGCTGGGGTTTCTGGATGGTCTATTTCTGAACTATCCAAACAATATTCAATGGCATCTTCTAAATGTGCTCTCATTACAGCATTTGCATTTTCCCAGTTATCATCAATACTTCCCTTATAAACCAGTTGACGCTCCTTGTTAAATAAAAAGACTTCTGGAGTACGTTCGGCTCCCAATTGTTTAATGACATGTTGCGAGGGGTCGTGCAAGTATTCAAAAGGCAAATTAAATTTTTTAGATAGCGTTTGCATATTCTCAAAAGAATCACCCGGATGCGTTTCCGTATTATTGCCACAGATGGCTATAGTACTCATGTTATCGTCTTCGTAAGTTTTTGCTAATTTAATAATCCTATTCCAGTATGCCAGGGCATAAGGGCAGTGATTGCAGGTAACAACAATAAGCAATGCTGATTTTTTGGATAAATCTTTGGTATTGATTTGTTCGCCTGAAACGCTTTGTAATTCAAAGTCAATAAGTAATTCTTCAATATTCATATATTTTATATTTGGCTCGAGGCAATAAATGCTCCGAGTTCTTTAATTTCTTTTCCAGCAGAATGGATTTCATTTTTGCTCCCTTGCCAGCGAATTTTTCCTTCGTATAAAAAGAGTATTTTATCTCCAATGTCAAAGGCCGTTTTCATATCATGCGAAATAATCATGGTTGTTATTCCATATTCCGCAGTAATGTCCAAGAGTAAATCATCAATAACTCTAGATGTAATTGGATCTAAACCCGAATTTGGCTCATCGCAAAATAAGTATTTGATATTCATGGCAATGGCTCGTGCTATTCCCACTCTCTTTTTCATTCCTCCACTAATTTCTGCGGGATATTTTTCTCCTGCACCCCCCAGTTGAACACGCTCTAAACAAAAATTTACTCTGTCTTTTATTTCGCTATCATTCATTTTACTGAACATTTTTAGAGGAAATTTAACGTTTTCAGCCACTGTTAAGGAGTCAAATAAGGCTGTTCCCTGAAATAACATGCCAATTTCACGTCGAATTTCTTTTACCTGTTCATATTCTAAATGCACAAAATCACGACCATCATACAATATGTTTCCTTTCTCAGGTTTCATTAAACCCACCATGCATTTTAGAAGGACTGATTTTCCACCACCACTGGCCCCAATAATAAGATTGGGTACGCCCGGTTCAAATTTGGCATTAATGTCAAATAAAACTTGCTTGTCATCAAAGCTCTTATTTATGTTTTGTAGCTCAAGCATTTAGCATCAACTTAGCAATGATAAAATCAAAAAATAAAATAAAAATACAACTGCGTGTTACTGCTCTGGTTCCAGCTTCTCCAACTTCTAATGCACCGCCATCAGCATAATATCCCTCGTAGGTGCTTACACTAGTAATGATAAGAGCAAAGACGAAAGCTTTGGTCATACTTACGCTTAGGGTGAAAAAGGTAAATGTATCTCTAGCCCCTTGAATGAATTCATTTGGGGGCATTATTCCTGTAAGTTGAGCGGCCAATATTCCTCCTGATATGAGAAGGAAATTCGCAAAAATAATTAAGCAAGGAATCATAATTAAACCTGCAATAATTTTTGGTAATCCTAAGTAACCGCTGCTGTTTATTCCCATTACTTCCAATGCGTCAATTTGCTCAGTTACGCGCATATTACCCACTTCAGAAGCAATATTTGCACCCACTTTTCCTGCCAATACTAGACAGGTTATGGTTGGGGCCAGTTCCAATAAAGAACTATCCGATACAATAGTTCCAATAATTTTTACAGGGATGAATGGACTAATAAGCTGATACGCTGTTTGAACGGTAGTTACGGCTCCTACAAATATGCTAATAATGGCTACAATGGGTAAAGAACCCACACCAATATTATTCATCTCGTGCAAAGTGCGCTCGACGAAAACACTAAGTCGCTCCGGTTTAAAAAACATGCTCCTTAAAAAAAGAAGATAGCGTCCTAATTCAAAAAAGAATTTCATAACTACGCTGCGAATGTAGTGAATAGTGACCGCACCTTTTCCCCCAATTGTTTTATGTTTAAATGAATGTACATTTTGGGCTATTTGATTTTTTTAAAAATGAGTAAATATCTTATTTGACGATCTGTATTTAGGCATTTGTCTCTTTGTTTAAAGCCTTAGTAATATATTTAATTTATAAATATAGGATTGAGAAATATTTTATCCATTTCTTTCAAGGGGTAATTGTCTACCAATAATTATATTTGCTCCATGTCAATCGCTTTTATAACAGGTGCAAGCAGTGGAATTGGTGCCGCTTGTGCTAGAGTTTTTGCTCAAAATGGAAATGATCTTATTCTTAATGCACGACGAAAAGAGAAAGTAGATAAGCTCGCTGATGAAATTAGCAAAGAATACGGAGTAAAAATTTACACGGCTTGTTTCGATGTTCGAGACAAAGAAGCCGTTCAAAAAGCGGTGGATTCAATTCCTCAAGAATGGAGAAGCATTGATGTTTTGTTAAATAATGCGGGTTTAGCGAAAGGATTAACCAAAATACATGAAGGAGATACCGACCATTGGGATCAAATGATTGATACCAATATAAAAGGTTTGCTTTACATGAGTAGGGCTGTGGCACCATTAATGGTAGCCAATAAGTCAGGCCATGTCATTAATATTGGAAGCATTGCAGGCAAAGAGGTCTATGAAAATGGAAACGTTTACTGCAGCACAAAACACGCGGTAGATGCTCTAAATAGAAGTATGCGTAACGAATTGTGTGAGCATGGAATACGCGTTTCAGCGGTGAATCCAGGAGCCGTTGAAACAGAATTCTCCATAGTTCGGTTTGATGGAGATGCCGAACGAGCTAAGAAAGTATATCAAGGATTTGATAATTTGCGGGCAGAAGATATTGCAGAAACTGTTTTTTGGGTAAATTCAAGACCGGCACATGTAAATATAAACGATGTAATAGTGATGCCAATGGCACAGCCTCGAGCAGGATTTGTTCATAGAAAGTAATGGGAAAGAAAAAAAATAGAGGAGGAATCGTTTACAGTACCAATCAGGACTATAACTACGATGCAGATGAACCCGAAGAAGATAGTGTGGAACCCAAAGAGCAGACCTTATATGTTCGAAGAGAAGTCAGAAATGGCAAGTCTACTACAGTTATTAAGGAATTTAAGGGCAATCCCAATGATCTAAAAGATCTAGGCAAAAAACTGAAAAATAAATTTGGAGTTGGTGGCTCTTCAAAAGACGGAGATATTATTATTCAAGGAGATTTAAAAGATAAAGCTAAGCTTTTTTTAGAAAGTTTAGGGTACAAAACCAAAGGATAAATGTATTTGAAAGCCACCTTTAAAGGGAAAACGGACATCTCTGATGTAAGCGAAATTATGATAGCCATGCTTCAAGAGTTTCCTTTTCACACCTTTAGTGAAGAGGAGAATATAGTATTTGCTTATGGCGAAAAAGATGATTTTACAGATGAGATAAAATCAAATGTTCAGCAGACTATTTTACCTTTTTCCAGTGATTTAGTTTTTGAGGATATCGAAAAGCAAAACTGGAACGAAGAATGGGAAAAAAACTATTTCAAACCCATTTGGATTGAAAATGAAGTATGTGTATACGCTCCTTTTCATACCTTAGATAGTGAGCCAAGGATTCCAATAATTATAGAGCCCAAAATGAGTTTTGGAACGGGGCATCATGCCACCACTCACCTCATGTGTGCTGCAATACTCAAGCTTCGAGCTCAAATGAATGGGGCCAGGGTTTTAGATATGGGCTCGGGTACTGGTATTTTAGCAATACTTGCATCAAAACTAGGTGCGAGGTTTGTTCATGCCATCGACATAGAAGAATGGTGCAAGGAAAATGCCAAAGAGAATTTCAATAAAAATGGGGTACTTAACTTTCAATCAGATATGGGGAATGTAGAGCTATTGGATTCAATCCCCGAGCCTTTTGATGTGATTTTTGCCAATATTCAACGCAACGTTTTATTAGCTGATATGGAAGCTTACAGCAAAATTCTCATGCAAAAGGGTTCTTTATTTATCAGTGGTTTTCCACCAGAGGATGCCAATACTTTAATTGAACATGCAAAAAAAATGAATCTGAACCACCTCTTTAGCGAGGTGAAGGGAGAATGGTGCTGCATTGGTTTTACCAAAGAGTAAGAAACCTCAAGCCCCGAGCTAAAAAGCCACGAATGCATTCACTTTAATTCCGCATTAAGCCATTGCTCAATGCTCTTTTTTGATTTACTTTGCAACACTTGAGCGAAGAGAATTTCATAGTATCAGCCAGAAAATATAGACCAGAAAGCTTTGATGCTTTAGTGGGTCAACACGCTGTAGCAGAAACTTTACTGCATGAGATTCAATCCAATAAATTAGCACAAGCCTTTCTCTTTACTGGCCCTAGGGGTGTAGGTAAAACCACCAGCGCTAGAATTTTAGCCAAATTAATTAACCAACAGGACGGCGAAGACGAGAGTACGGATTACTCATTTAATATTTTTGAGCTTGACGCGGCTAGTAAAAACGGAGTAGAAGACATGCGTGCTCTTACTGAGCAAGTGCGTATTCCGCCCCAAAGAGGTAAATACAAAGTGTACATTATTGATGAGGTGCACATGTTAAGTTCAGCCGCTTTTAATGCATTTCTTAAAACCTTAGAGGAGCCTCCTGCACATGCTATTTTTATTTTAGCAACCACAGAGAAACATAAAGTTCTTCCCACTATTTTAAGTAGGTGCCAAGTATTTAATTTTAATAGAATTGAAATTAATGACATCGTCAAAACCTTAAAAGATATTGCAGCTAAAGAAAATGTAACCTATGATGAAAAGGCCCTTTTTCTAATTGCTCAAAAAGCCGACGGAGGAATGAGAGATGCCTTGTCTCTTTTTGATCAATTGGTTAGCTATGCCCAAGGGAATATTACCTATACAAAGGCTTTAGATTTATTAAATATT
>JAURQA010000257.1 GCA_030836345.1 Bacteroidota bacterium | reverse complement strand
GTTTATATGTAAGTGCTACGCCGGCAGATTTTGAAATTAGAGAAAGCGAAGGCTTAGTGGTGGAACAGTTGATTCGCCCGACTGGATTATTGGATCCAGAAATTCAAATTAAGCCCTGTGGAAATCAAGTAGATGATCTGATTGAAGAAATTGACGAAAGAGTAAAAATGGGAGATCGCGTGTTGGTGACTACTTTGACCAAAAGAATGGCTGAGGAACTGACGAAGTATTTGCAGCGATTGGCGATAAAGGTAAGTTACATTCACTCCGAAGTAAAGACCCTAGACCGGGTTGAAATATTAAGGCAATTGCGATTAGGTAATATTGATGTTTTAATTGGTGTGAACTTGCTTAGGGAAGGCCTGGATTTGCCCGAAGTGAGCTTAGTGGCTATTTTAGACGCAGATAAGGAGGGGTTTTTGCGCAGTGAAACCAGTCTGACACAAACCATTGGAAGAGCAGCTCGGAATGTAAGAGGAAAGGTTATTATGTACGCCGATAAAATTACTGCAAGTATGCGTAAGACAATCGATGAAACCACTAGGCGCAGGGCAAAACAAAAAGAGTATAATACCCTTCATGGCATTGAACCACACACCATAAATAAGAGCAAGCAAGATATCTTTAATTCGACTTCTGTAGCAGATAGCCGCAAACAAGACCCGGTTCCTTATGAGGAAACAGAGAAACATCAAATGGCTGCAGATCCAATCTTAGATTACATGAGTAAGGATGATTTGCAAAAAGCATTGCTGCAAACAGAGAAAAAAATGCTTAAAGCAGCCAAGGAAACTGAGTATATGGAAGCTGCTCGTTTAAGAGATGAATTAGAGGGCATTAAAGAAAAAATTAAAGCACTATGATTGTTCTCAAAAAAGACGATTATAAAAAAGTAAGGATACATTCCTTGACCTTTTTGAAATATCTAATGTTATTTTTTATTCGCCAAAAGCACCTGGATTGGCAAGAGGTGTAGTATCGTTTTCTTGATTCATTCCAGTCATATCCTCAAACATAGCAAAGAGCATATTTCTATAGGCTGGGAATAGATAAATTAGCCCCAAACCACAGGTTATTGCTCCTCCTATGGCCATTATTAGTGTAGCGATTAAATAAAATATATAGGCTAATGCCCAGTTCTTGGATATGATCTTGTAACTTGCTTCAATGCTTTTTATGGCGTCTTTATTATAAAATGCAATAAAAAAAGGAGCAAAAGCCAGAGGGAAGGTAAGAAAGCCAAGAAGTAAAGCTAAAATAGTTAGAGTAGGTACATGTTCTGACAAATTAAGAAAAAAAGTTCTGGCAATTTCCTGATTTCCAGGATTTTGTTGGAGTGCTATAAAGTCGCCAATAAACGAAAAGCCAATGATCAAACCTACTAGTGAAAATGAGACGATGGTCGCTACAATTACTATTAGGCCTAAAATGGCTATGGGTCCTATGAATTTAAACCCTTCCCAGAAACTATTAAAATCTGAAATGCCTGTCTTTTGAAAATGTTTTGTACCTAGGGCAAATCCAATCATTAAACAATTGGTCAGAAACAGTGAATTGATCAGCGTTCCACCTATAGGAATGAGCCCAACAACTAAAGCAATTATTACGCATAAAACGGTGTAGCCTATAAATGGCCCTGCCTGCTTATTCGTGTGCTCAAAGCCTCTACTAAGGTAATCACCAAATTTGAAGTCCCATCCATTGGCTAAATTGTTTTCCAAAGCAGTATTTGAATGTAAATAGTCTTGATTTTCCATTTAACAAATATAAGGATATCTGCAATCTGTAAGGAGATGATTTTCTATAAGAAAATTCCCGGTATGTCTTTTTCCCCTACTTCTTCTGCTTCCAGTAAATCGCAAAAAAATTCTTCGGTATCTTTTATTTTATCCATGAAGATTTTCCCTGTATTTAAACTAAAAAAGAGCAGGATGAGGGTAAGGCCGAGAGCAAATAAAACTGGAATATCTGTAATGGAATCCAAATTTCTTTCCCAAAGGTGGAATCCCACAAAACCTAAACTACCGATGATGAGCATAAGTATGAGTAAAAAAATACGCAGAGACCTAAACCCTTTAAATCTAAATTTTATATACATGTCCTCATCTACTCCTAGGATATTACCTTCAATAAAAGCGGTAATTTTTTCATGAGATACGTTCTGTAATATGAATCCTTGATCATTTACGCTACCATAAAAAAAGGTCTTGTTCTGGTCTGTTTTTTTATACGCGGCATCACTCAAGTATGTATTGGTTTTAATACTTAAAACAATCTCTTTTCGGAGTTTGCTGGTTTTTAAATAAACAGTTCGAAAGGGGAAGAGAATCATGATTGAGGAACCAATTTATTCAGTCCTTTAGCTACCTTATGAATGCTCTTGAGTATGGTATGATCATTTGCAGCAGCATTTCCCACAACAACAATATCGGCACCAGCCTCCCAAGAGGTCCGTGCTTGCTCTGCATTTCTTATTCCGCCTCCTGCGATAAGCAGGCATCTAGAGGTATCTTTAACGCTCTTCAGCATTTCTGAGGAGATTGGTTTTTCTGCGCCACTCCCTGCATCTAAATACATCACTTCCATGCCCATCATTTTGCCGGCTAATGCAGTAGTTGCTGCCAAATCAGGTTTGTCCATAGGAATAGGGAATGTTTGGCTGATGTAATGTGCAGAAGTGAGCTTTCCGCTTTCAACCAAAATATACCCTGTGGGTATAGCTTCCAATTTTAATTGATGAATTAATGAAGCAGTGGCTACTTGCTTACCAATTAAATATTCAGGATTTCGTCCGCTAATGAGGCTCATGAAGAGGATAGCATCCGCATGTTTGTTCACTTGAATTTCATTTCCTGGGAAAAGAACCACCATAGGTGCTCCTAGGTCTTTAACTAGTTTAGTTGTTTTTTCGGTATTTCCTTTACTTACCAAACTTCCACCTATAAAGAAAAGCTCCACTCCTTGCATCAAGGCATATTCCGTTAAATCTGCTGTTTCATCCAAATCATCATCTGGATCTATGAGTAAAGCCAAGGTTTTATGGCCCAATCTACTTTTAAGTAAAAGTTGATTCTTTATTTCTGGATGAATCTCCATTTCTTATTTGCAAAGTAAATCAAAAAAAACTATTTAGGCTTATTCACATTTAGATTGGAAGTGCAGATTTTTAGAATTGTAGAACTTTGGAATGACCTTCATTCATCTTTCTGAAATAGAGTGTATTTTTAAGTTAGATAACTCGATTTTAACTAATTGAAAATCAATTATTTGAAAGCAGACCCCCGTCGATGCTGCATTTGTTACTTTTCCACTTAGTAAAGGCATGGTATGAAAGAAGAAGGACTGTGTATGTGGAAAACCCATTTTTGTTTTATGTGTCAAATAAAAGTGTTTTGTATTCAGTAATTGAAAAATTAGTTTAGGGTCTTTGGCCACTAAACATTTTTCAGGTAAGCAGAACAAAATACAAAACTCACAAATTAAAACGATGACCACAAGAACTACACCCAACAAAAAAGGCCTCAACTTTGGTAGAATGAACACCAAAGATGCTGCATCACCATTCGAGCAATTCACCTACGATTACAGAACCTCGGTCATTAAAAAGCCAGATGGATCAATTGTTTTTGAGATGAACAATGTCGAAGTCCCAGAGGGTTGGAGTCAAGTAGCTACTGATATTATGGCTCAGAAGTACTTTCGTAAGGCGGGCGTTCCGCAAGAAGATGGTTCGTTGAGTTCGGAAACAAGTTCTAAGCAAGTAGTTCACCGATTGGCCAATTGCTGGCGTGAGTGGGGTGAGAAGTATGGTTATTTTGAAAATAAGGAAGACGCGCAGGTGTTTTACGATGAGTTGGTGTACTCAATGTTAAATCAAGAATCGGCGCCTAATTCTCCTCAATGGTTTAATACTGGTCTTCATAGCAGTTATGGAATTACAGGGAAACCACAAGGACATTATTATGTAGATGCGGATACAGAAAAATTGATGAGAAGTACAAGCGCATATGAGAGACCTCAACCTCATGCGTGTTTCATTCTTTCTGTAGAAGATGACTTAGTAAACGAGGGAGGTATCATGGACCTATGGGTTCGTGAAGCTCGTATTTTTAAATACGGCTCCGGAGTAGGAACAAACTTCTCTAAGATTAGAGGAGCGGGCGAAAAACTTTCTGGTGGTGGTACTAGTAGTGGTTTAATGAGCTTCTTAAAAATTGGAGATCGTTCAGCAGGAGCCATAAAATCTGGGGGTACTACGCGAAGAGCAGCAAAAATGGTATGTTTGGACTTGGATCATCCCGAAGCCATGGAATTTATCGAATGGAAATCTGATGAGGAAAAGAAAGTAGCTGCACTTATAGCCGATGGATATGCGAGCGATTATGAAGGTGAAGCTTATGCTACCGTTTCAGGTCAAAATTCAAACAATTCTGTAAGAGTAAATAATTCATTTTTTGAGAAATTAAAGAACAACGAAGATTGGAACTTTACTGCACGAAGCACAGGAGAAACCATGAAGAGCATGCCCGCCAAAGAGGTTTGGGATAAAATTGGTAAAGCGGCTTGGTCTTGTGCCGATCCAGGAATGCAATATAACGATACCATTAATGAGTGGCACACCTGCCCCGAGGGCGGACCCATTAACGCATCAAACCCTTGCAGTGAATACATGTTCTTAGATAACACTGCGTGCAACTTAGCCTCACTAAACTTACGAAAATTCTTCGATCTAAAAACAAATAAATTTGATTTAGAACGTTTTGAATACGCTGCTCGTTTGTGGACTACCGTACTTGAGATCTCTGTTCTTATGGCGCAGTTTCCAAGTAAAG
Organism: Bacteroidota bacterium; assembly: GCA_030836345.1. Classification (GTDB taxonomy): domain Bacteria; phylum Bacteroidota; class Bacteroidia; order NS11-12g; family UBA955; genus CALKCM01. Next base: position 472 of record JAURQA010000257.1, on the reverse strand, counting down.
AAGTGGCTCAATTAAGCTATGATTACAGAACTTTAGGTTTGGGTTATGCCAACTTAGGTTCCGTATTAATGTGTGCTGGAATTCCTTACGATAGTAAAGAAGCAGTGGCCATTTGTGGCGCAGTAACTGCAATTCTAACGGGAACTTCATATGCAACATCTGCTGAGATGGCTGCTGTGAAAGGTCCATTTAGAATGTACGAGAAAAACAAAAAGCATATGTTACGTGTAATACGTAACCATAGATATGCAGCATATAACTCACCATTGGCATTTGAGGGTTTAGATATTGCTCCTCAGTGTATTGACGAGAAATATTGCCCAGATTATTTATTGGCTGGGGCCTGCGGCGCTTGGGACAAAGCCTTAGCGTGGGGAGAAGAGCATGGATATAGAAATGCACAATCCACAGTGATTGCGCCAACAGGAACCATTGGTTTGCTAATGGATTGCGATACCACAGGTATTGAACC
>JAURQA010000256.1 GCA_030836345.1 Bacteroidota bacterium | reverse complement strand
ATAGAGCAAAATAAATATAATCTTAATCATCTAAACAATGAAGAAATCATAGAATTATGCAACACTCTAAGAGAGGAGTTTATTCAGACCATTCTTGAAACGGGCGGGCACTTTGCTGGAAACTTAGGAGTTGTAGAGCTAACTGCAGCTCTGCTGGCAAACTTCGCCCCACCAAAAGATTCAATAGTATGGGATGTAGGTCATCAATCCTATATTTATAAAATGCTCACAGGAAGAAGAGAATCTTTAAATACAATCAGGCAAAAAGGTGGTCTTAGTGGCTTCCCAAAAATGGATGAATCAGAATATGACGCCTTTGGCACAGGGCATAGCAGTACTGCATTAAGCGCAAGTTTGGGTATAGCGACAGCAAAACTCTTGAGCCATGACAACAGTAAAACAATTGCTATTGTTGGTGATGGTGCTTTAACAGGAGGAATGGTTTGGGAAGCTTTAAATAATATTCCGAAAAAAAATCTGAATTTGATAATAATAATTAATGATAATCATATTGGAATTGACCCTAATACAGGGAATATTGATGCGCATTTACAAAACATTAAAAATTGTGCAGCAAATATTTTTGATAATTTCGGCATTAAATATACGGGACCCATTGATGGACATAATATTCCAGATTTAAATAAAGTTTTAAGTAAAGTAAAGGAGCTAAATAGCCCTCAAATCATTCATATTAGGACCATTAAAGGCAAGGGATATGAGCCTGCCGAAAAAAGGCAAACGCAATTTCATGCGCGATCTAAATATGTTAAAATAAATAAACATCTACCGGCGCAAAAAAAATGGCAAGATGTATTTGGTGAATGCCTTGTTGAATTGGCAAAGACCAATGAAAAAATTGCTGCCATAACCCCAGCGATGCCCAGTGGAAGTGGACTAAGTATATTCATGAAGCTTTATCCAGAAAGAAGCTTTGATGTAGGCATAGCTGAGCAACACGCCTTAACCTTTGCAGCAGGGATGGCCACCCAAGGGTTTATCCCTTTTGTTAATATCTACAGCACTTTTTTACAGCGTGCTTATGATCAGCTAATTCATGATATTGCCTTGCAAAACTTACCTGTTGTAATCGCTGTTGATCGGGCTGGATTAGTTGGAGAAGATGGACCTACTCATCATGGTGTCTTTGATTTATCTTACCTACTACCCATACCCAACCTAATTATAACAGCACCCGCCAATGAAGAACAATTTAAATATCTTTTAGAACAAGCAAGTACAACTAAATCCCCCTTTATTATTAGATATCCAAAGGGAAATATCCCAAGTGAGATTTCTTTATCTGCATCGAATAAAACTTTAATAGAACATAAAAAAGGAAGTATTAATTTGGTTATAAGCATTGGAAATAGCGCATCTATTGTCTCAAAAATAATAGGTTATAACTTCACCTGGATTCAACCGCTTTATCTTAAACCCCTTCCAATAGAAGAAATTATTTCTTACATATCTAACCATTCAAACATCATTATTATTGAAGATGGAAGCCTAAAGGGGGGTATTGGTGAATTCATCAAATCTAAAATACAAGAAACTGATATAAAAACAACCATCCATACCTTAGGAATAAAAGACCATTTTGTATCTCATGGCTTTAATACCGAATTATATGAAGAATGTGGTTTTTCCGAGAAGGATATTATTCAATGCTTACAAACAGAAACTAGTTAAAGCTATCCTCGTTATGGTACATACTCAAATATGAGTAGTATCTCTCAGGATTAATCGTTTGCTGCTCCACCGCATTTTTAACCGCACATTCAGGTTCATTTATATGAAGGCAATCATTGAATTTACAGGCGCTCATATGGTACCTAAATTCTGGAAAAGTATGAGCTAGTTCTTGCCTAACTATATCCACCAAGCCAAAATCCCTAATTCCAGGAGTATCGATAATCCTGGTTTTATCTATCACATACATTTGAGCAAAAGTTGTAGTGTGTTTCCCCTTTAGATGCGTTTCACTAATGGCTCCAACTTTAGCTAGAGATTCGGGATATAGTTTATTTAACAAGGTAGATTTACCTACCCCACTATGCCCAGCTAATAAGGTTGTTTTATTAAATAAAAAGGCTTTTAATTCATCGGCACCATGACCAGTAGTAGCACTTCCTACGAAGGTTGTATAGCCTAAATCTGAATATTCTTTGGACATCTCCACGCTTAATTCAATGCCATCATCTTCGAGTAAATCAGTCTTATTAAAGAATATAGCTGCAGGAATGTGGTAGGCTTCACAACAAGCCAAAAAACGATCTATAAAACCTCTAGATGTACTGGGTGCAACCAAGGAAGCTACCATTAAACCCAAATCTAAATTGGATGCCAGTATTTGCCTTTTACTACTAAGCTTATTTGACTTTCTAATGATGTAATTTTTTCGATTGTATATCTCTACAATCTGAGCGGTGTCTGCAAAATTAGGATCCTCTTCAATACGAACGAGATCACCCACAGCGATGGGATTTGAAATATCCTTCTCCACTAACCGGAATTTACCTCTGATTCGTGCTTCAAGTACAGTCCCATCTATGGTCTCCACTTGATACCAACTGCCGGTGCTTTTAAGTACAAGAGCGTCCAATTGGAACTACTTAAAAATTTTTGAACAAATGGCCTTTGTACTGGCCACTTTCCCCATAGTATAAAAATGGAGCACTGGAACGTTTGCTTCGATGAGCTCTTTGCATTGTTTTATGGCCCAATCAATACCAATTTGTCTTACTTCTCCGTTGTTTGAACAAGCTTCTACTTTATTTGAAAGTTCAACAGGTATTTCAATGTTAAAAACATTGGGCAAGACTTGAAGTTGCTTTTTTGTGGCTATAGGCTTAATACCTGGGATGATAGGAACGTTGATTCCATTTTCACGGCAAGCATCCACAAATTCAAGGAACTCTTTATTATCAAAAAACATTTGTGTGATAATAAATTCTGCGCCGGCATCTACTTTTCTTTTAAGAAACTTCATATCTGATTGCTTATTTGGCGCATCCCCATGCTTTTCGGGATACCCAGCAGAACCTATGCAAAAATTTGTTACGTGTGCATTGCTTAATTCATCATCTAAATAAATCCCTGAGTTCATGTTCTCTATTTGTTCGATTAATTCTAAGGCATTTAAATTGCCTTCTTCCTCTGGAACAAAACTTCGTTCTGTTCTCAAGGCATCGCCTCGAAGAGCTAGAACATTATCTATACCTAAAAAGTGCAAATCTATGAGTGCATTCTCTGTATCTTCTCTGGTAAACCCTCCGCATATTAAATGAGGAACAGCGTCTATGTTATACTTGTTCTGGATAGCCGCGCATATTGCTACTGTTCCAGGCCGTTTTTTTGTGGCAATTCGATCAAAACCACCATCCTTTCTCTTCTTTAAGATATATTCTTGCCGATGATAGGTTACATCAATAAAACTAGGGTTAAATTCCAAAAGCCCATCAATAGCATTATAAATACTGTTGATACTCTCCCCTTTGAGTGGAGGCAATATTTCAAAAGAAAATAAGGTTTCCTTCGCCTGATTAATATGTTCAATAATCTTCATTAAAAATTAAGTTCTTTAATCACTTCACTGCCATTACGTAAGACTTTTACATCTAATTTATCGCCTTTTTTCAATTTACTTAGCGCTTTCATATAATCATAAATATCTATAATTTTCATTTCGCCCATTTGGATGATAACATCTCCTGATTCCAGAGAAGCTAAACTAGCAGGTCTTCCCTCGGAAACACCATCTATTCGCAAGCCTACCCCATCGAATGTATAATCAGGCATAACTCCCAAACTTACTTTCCATTTTGAACTCTTTTTGGCAACATCTTTGGTTTTTGTAAACGGAATTAACTTTTTCTTATTGTTCAATTTTACAAATTGGGTAATAATATCAATGGACTTTCCCATACCCTCGTAATTTATTTTCCACGCATCATCTGAGGGCTTGTGATAATCCTCGTGTTGGCCTGAAAAGAAGTGCAATACGGGGATATCTTTTAAGTAAAATGAGGTGTGATCACTCGCACCTAATCCAGATTTTGATTGCACAATTTTCAACTGTGTGGTATCATATTCTAGTTTCCCAATAGTTTCAGCCCAAATAGGAGATGTACCTGTTCCATTGATAACTAGAGTTCGTTTTAAAGTATCCATTCGACCCAGCATATCTATGTTAATCACATACTTGATCTTCTCTATAGGGACCAATGGGTGATTCACGAAGAATTTTGAGCCCAATAAACCCAGTTCTTCCCCACTAACAGCTAAAAATAAATAATTATGTTTGCAAAACTTGCGTCCTTTTAAGGTTCTAGCCAACTCAAGCATTGTTGCCACTCCACTGGCATTGTCATCTGCTCCATTATGAATTTCTTGACTTCCTGTATGCCTCGAGTTTCCGTATTCTCCAAGACCGATGTGATCGTGATGAGCAACTACTACAATTGTCTTTTTTTTATGATAATTCCGGTATCCCGCAACATTATGAGCCTTGACCTGTGGTGCATAAATGGAACTTTTCAAAAAGCAATACATCCCTCTGGGCGGGTTCTCTGTTAGGCCTTCGGAATACACAATTGGGATATTTTTTATGTTTGCAAAGTTATCTAATTGCCCATTAGGTACCTCGGCTGCCTCCGGTCCTGGTAAAAAAACAATTCCCGCCGCACCATATTTAATACAATTTTCAATTTTTTGTGAAACGGAGCTCACATCGGCCAATGGGCTGTGAATATTCTCCTCCATGGTTCGGTATCCCAAGCGAACAAAGAAAATATTTCCTTTTAAATCTTTGTAACTCTCAAAATCATTTCTATCCTCCGAATCGCTTATTAAACCGTAACCCAGATCAATCACTTTACCAAAAGCACTATCGTTATTGGAAGATTGAGATATGGGATAAAACCCTTCATGCAGTTTAAAGGAACCCATTTTTTTTTGACCGGTTTCATCCGAACAAAACCCCAACCTCGAATCATTCTTGGCGATTCGCAATTGCGTTATCGAGAAATCCTGATAATAACTTTTATTGATCTTCTTAAGCTTTAAATCTTTGAATCGCTGAGCAATGTATTGTGCGGATAATTCTTCTCCTGGAGAACCCGTCTGCCTTCCCTGAAGAGCATCTGACGACAGGTATTCAATATCTTTTTTCACTTGTTTTATATCTGTCTGTGCTAATGCAGAGAAGAATAGAATAAAGTTAAGGATAAGAAAATTAATTTTAATGAAGAATCGCATATAATGTTTTAATTAATATAATTATGGTTAGTAGCGCAAAAGTAATGCGTAATATTATAGTAGGTGTGCGCCGGCTTACTTTTATTCCAATAGGTGCAAAAACCAATACTCCAAGTAATGTTGGAAGCAAAATACTCCAAGCAATGAAGCCTGTATGTGGTATATTCAGACTGTTTTGACTGGATAGGTATTGAATCAAAGGGAAAATGGCCAACAAAGGAATTACAGAAAGAGAAAGTCTGGAGGACTGTTTAAAATCGAGATTAAATAACCATTGAAACAAAGGCACCATTACAATGCCCCCTCCAAGACCACTTATCGCAACCACAGAGCCTGCAAGAACACCGACAAGTGCTGCCTTACCGGTGGGTAATTTATCTAATATAGAAACACCAGATTCTCTTTTATTCGGCAGCAGCATTTTAAGGATGCTTAATTTCAAAAATACTAAAAAAACCAATTGAAAAATAAATGGCTTATACCAGTCTCCCGTTGCTATAGATTGCGATATCAAATACGACACAGCACCTCCGGGCAATCCTATTACAAGTGTATTTACCCAATTTAGAGATTTATCAGATAGCTGCCTCAAGGTACCGCTAACTCCACTTCCTAAAACAAGAAACAGAGAGTTTGCCAATGTTGCCTTGACTACATCTGTGGCAGCAAGGCCTTCTTTTTCAAAAAAGTAGGTAAGAATAGGAATAAAAATAATACCGCCACCGACCCCAAGCATCCCTGCCAAAAATCCACCAACAATTCCTATCATTAATAAAATAATAGCTTCCATTTATTTACTTCTTCAATATCTTAGAGTAAACTTCAGTTCCCATTACCTCAATGGCCTTTAAAATTTCAGGATCAGCTTCAAACATCTTTCTATACTTCAAATCTTGATTGTGATACCTATTAATTATTTCTGTTTCCAGTAAGAACTTAATAACAGACTTGTTCTCATT
>JAURQA010000255.1 GCA_030836345.1 Bacteroidota bacterium | reverse complement strand
TCTGAATCAAAAAGCCCTTCGAGCATTCAAACGGATTTATATAATCTGGGTTGCACATTTTATACTTCTGTGAATAATGAGAATATGAGTTTAAATATAGAAGGCCCAGAGGAGAACTTCACTAAAGCAATATCAATTATTGAAGATTTATTAAACCAACCTCAGCTGAATTCATCTATTTTGGATGGCCTTATTGAGAAGGAGCTCAAAAAAAGAACCAATGCAAAACTTAACCCCAGGACGGTATCTGCAAGACTTTTAAGTTACAGCATGTATGGGCCACTAAATCCGCAGACCAACATCCTAAGCAAGGTTGACTTAAAACGAATTAAGGCGGAGACCATAATCAAATACATAAAAAGCCTGAGAAGCACCAAGCATGTGATTCAGTATTATGGACCTAGCGATATTCAACAAGTTACTTCACGGTTAAAAGGCTTGCACCCGATTAAGTCATTCGCTAAAAATCCAAAACCCAGCACTTTTGAGTTAAGGGATATTAAAAAACCGGAGGTGCTCTTTACGCATTTTAAGCAAGTGCAGGCCAGTATCTATTGGTTTAATACCTCATACATTTATACGAAGGATAAAGCGACGCTTTCGAATGCATTTAACACCTACTTTGGAGGAGACATGAGTTCAGTTGTATTTCAAAGTATTCGTGAGTCCAAAGCCTTGGCTTATTCAACATCTGCTAGACAACGAGACGCTTCCAAAAAAGGAGCGTTTAATTATAATCTTGCTTTTATTGGGACTCAGGCAGATAAATTTACAAGTGCCGTTGAAGGGATGAATGATTTAATATCTTCCCTTCCAGAAGATGAGGCCACATTTGAGCTGAGCAAGCAAAGCATTGAAAATGGAATTAGAACCCGTCGAGAAAATCCAAAATATCTATTTTACCTTAAAAAATATTATGAGAAAATAGGCTTGGAGAAGCCATTAACCATGCAAATGCTTAATGAAATTAATGCAATTGAAATGAAGAATATTAAGCAGTTTCATAAAAAATATTGGTCAAAAAAACCCTTTTCACTTAGCGTAGTAGGAAATAAAAACCTTATTTCTAAGGAGCGTTTAAATGCCTACGGTAAATTAAGTATTCTGAGCCTGGAGGACATTTTTGGTTATTAATTAAAGATTGGGAAGATCTTAAATTAATTCCAAGATTGTTCTCAAATAGCTCTGAATGCATGATGGAATATGCCCTGCTTCCTTTTTCTGATTGCCGGTGCGCACAAAAACTGCATTTTTAGATGGTATAATAGCAATAAACTGACCCAGGTGACCTTGAAATAAATGATAAGGCGTGTTGTTGATGGTGCCCATCCAATACCCGATTCCATAGTCTGGACTAAAATGCCCTACGGTAGCTGTTCTAATATACGCTGAATCCAATAATTGTTTTCCATTGATGTGCCCTTGATTTAAGCTCAAAAGACCCATTTTAGCAAAGTCTCTGGTTACCGCATTTAAACAACAATAGGATAATTCCATGCCTCCTTTATGATCTAAACTCCATGTAGCATCTGCCTCTGCCCCTATGGGATGCCATAATTTTTCTTCTAATATCTGCGAGAGAGATTGCTTGTATAATTCGGACAGGATGATCCCGAGCAATTGGGTATTGCCACTTTGATACCTAAAACCGGCGCCCGGTTTACTCACAATTCCAACGCTCTTCATTAATGCTGTAACATCCTCACCATAGTAAGCTTTAGCTGTTATACAAAAAGGATCGGTATAGGCTTCTTCCCAGTCCAAACCACTGCTCATCGTGGCCAAATTATAGAGGGATACATCTCCTGAAAATGATCCTTTAAGCCAAGGTAAATAATCCTTCGCTTTTGCTTCCCAATTTGGGATTTTCCCTTCTTGTATAGCTATTTGAACCAAATAGCAAACCATGGTTTTAACAGCAGAAAAAGAATTTCCGCAAGCATCTCTATTGTGCTCGTTGTAGTATTTTTCCCAAAGGATCGAATCGTTTTGAATTAATATGGTTGAGGCTGTTTGCGTCTCTAAAAACTCGACTTCTAGTTTTTTTGGTATTTCAATTTGATTTTGAGCAGATGGAATGTCATATGCTTTTGGCGATTTGCTTACCTTTCTTGTTTCAAAATCCTTGCCGTCGTAGATATTGGCGGTATTCGTACCCTTTAAATAGGTTAATCTCACCCCCTTAATTAAGTATTCATTCCCTGTTAATTTGGCAATTGTAGTAAGAACTGCTACCAAAATAACTAAAGCCAAGATTCCTTTTACTATGATTCGCATAAACTTCACTCAGCAAAAGTGCTTATTTAAATTGGTAAATAGAAACCTATTTTTTCATCTAACAAAAAAACCACTCCTTTGAAGTGGTTTTTTTTGCTTTCGTATATTTTTTTTAAAGTCCTGCTTTAATGCTGTAGGTAATCGTAAAATTAATGATTTGTTCTTCGGTGATTTCCTCTTTCAACTTTCCATTTACCAATAATTTCACATTATCTCCCTTAAAATATGAAAGAAAATCAGTAGTTGTATTTACATCCATCTCTAACTCCAAACCTGTAGGTATTAGAACTGGTATTTTAGACATCATATTCTGGGTGGGTAAACCATCCGCCATAATTGAAACACTTAAATTATCCCAGTTGTCAAAATTTCCACTTTGAGCTACTGCTTTACCTGCAGACAATTTAATTTCCTTTAAACGGTCTATACTACTTCCGTTGCTCTGCACTACGTTCTGCAAATCATAATTTAAATCAATGGTATCCTTATATACATCTGCTGGAATTCCTGATTTTAACAAAAAATCTGCAGAAGTTGAGGTTTGAGAAAATTTCACATTTGTGATTTTATCACATGATTCTGCTCCGACAATAAGCATTAAGATTAATCCTAGTTTTTTTATGCTTTTCATTTTTATCTCTGGTTCAAAGTTACTCTTTACACTAAGTTAAACCATAAATTTAGTAAAATATACGGTAATTACTCCCGATATTTGAAATCGAATTAAAGCGTTTTGTCAAAGAACACATTAATACTCTTAACGGGTTCAAACCAAGAGCAGCCAATCAAACAGATTGAGCTAGCTCATCGATTAATTAAACGCAGAATTGGGAACGTAAGGTGCGCCTCAAAGCTTTATAAAACAAAAGCTTGGGGGAATGAAGATCAGGCTCCTTTCATAAACCAAGCACTATACATAGAAACCATTCTTCCCCCGAAACTTTGTTTAAAGCGTTGCCTAGAAATTGAAGCAAGCATGGGTCGGAAGAGAATTAAAAAATGGGAACCTCGAATCATAGACATCGATATTATCTTTTACAATGCGCATTGCATTAACAGCAAAGAGCTTAGCATTCCTCATCCCCATGTTCAGGATAGAAACTTTGCCCTTGTTTGCTTAAACAATATTATCCCCTCGTTCATTCACCCTGTATTTAAACAAAGTATTCATGCATTAATGCTTCAATGTACCGATACACTAGAAGTGATTGAGTTATGATTTTCTACCCCCAATTTCTAGCTCCAGTTTGCCAATTTATGCATGCCGCAGAAAAGGGGCATATCCAATTATTTAAAGACCCATTTCTTGACAAATCATCTAAGGCAAATCAATTTGAAATTTTAGGGCCCAATTCCAAACATAAATTAAGCCTACACCTGAACCGAAGTACATTGAAAAAACCACTGGAAGAGGTCTTTTTATCTGATTCAAAAGAATGGCGAAAATCACACCTTAAAACCATTGAAACCTCTTACAGAAAAGCTGCATTTTATCAATTTTACGATTATAAATTACATCCTTTATTAGAGTTAGATACTCTTTTTGAAGCAATATTAGCTTCATATGAACTGTGTTTTGACGCGCTAAATCTAGAGGTAGACATTGAATGGACCGATGCAAAACCAGGAGCCATCGATTCTAAAAATCTTCACTTTAGAAAATACGATCAGGTCTTTTCTGAAAAGTTGGGGTTTCATGCAAATCTGAGCATTTTAGACCTGATATATAATCAGGGACCTATGGCTCGAGATATTATTCTTTAAAATGATTGCGCTCCACACTGTTCAAGTGCAATCATGCCGAGACTCGCAATTATTGGCAAAATCAAAGTAACTTCGCAACGATTTAAGTTTCAGGAAAACCTTGATTTGCACCATTGATATAGGAAACACTAAGAATAAATTCTGCATCTGGAAGAATTCAAAGGCTATTGAGTTTGGATCTTGGGAGAACAGCATTCCAAAAAATCTCTTTGAATGCGAACGTTGGATACTGAGTAATGTGACGGAGAAACAAATGGAAATACCCAGTGGAATGGCGTATTTAAATGTT
>JAURQA010000254.1 GCA_030836345.1 Bacteroidota bacterium | reverse complement strand
TTTATCTGGAATAATTAAATCCGTATCTAAACCTAGAACAGTTCCAAAACCATCGCAAGTTTTACAAGCACCATAGGGATTATTGAAACTCAAAAAGTCCTTTGTTGGCTGTTCAAAGGTCATTCCATCCAATTCAAACCTATTGTTAAACTCTTTTAAAGTACCATTTGCTAGAATTAAACATTCCCCATCGCCTTCCCAAAAGGACAAATCCGCGGACTCTGCAAACCTATTCATTTGGTCTAAATCCTCTTTTTCCCTTATGATGCGATCCACCAAAAGATATGTCGCTTTTAAAGGTAATTCAGATTTTTTTATATCTTCAATCTTTCGAAGACCCTCTTTAGACCACAATCTGGCAAAACCCTTTTGCATTAATATCTGAAGATCCTCCATTTCATGACCTTCCTTTAAAGGAGCGAGTACATATATATCTTCTTCCTCTTTTTGCTCCAAGCAAAAGTTAATAACATCATTAGTATTGTGGCATTTAACCTCATTGCCACTTACTGGAGAAAACGTTCGGCCAATGCGGCTAAAAAGCAGCTTCAGGTAATCATAGATTTCTGTGCTAGTAGCTACAGTGCTCCGGCTATTTTTTGTATTTACCTTTTGCTCAATAGCTACTGCTGGGCAAAGTCCATTTATCTTATCCACTGCCGGTTTCTTCATACGACCCATAAATTGCCTGGCGTAACTGCTTTGGCTTTCTACATACCGTCTTCTTCCTTCAGCAAATAAAGTATCAAATACAAGGCTACTCTTTCCACTGCCGCTAACACCTGTTACAACGGTAAAAGAACCATGTTCTATATCTACATCTATATTTTTTAGATTATGCTGGTGAGCATTTTTTATTGAAATATTTTCCTGCTTATGTGCCATTTGTTTTATGATTCAGTACCCTTTTTTTCATCCATTTCTTTAAAATATGAACTCAATTTGCTACTAATGCTATTCCAAGAAAAATGCTCTTTTATGATTTTCTCCCCTTCCAACCCTTTTGACTTTGCCAATTGCAGATCATTTAACAAAACAATGAGTTGCGTCGCAAAATCGAATGGCTTGGTAAAGCTCCATATTCCTTGCCCTTGATTTGCGTTTAACCCCTGAAAACCAATATCTGTACAAACCACTGGAACGGCAGATGCCATGGCCTCTAGCACTTTGTTTTGAGTTCCTGCACCGAACCTGAGAGGAGCCACGAGCACTTGCGCCTTGGTGTATTCATGGGCTAAGTCTTCAATAAAGCCTGTTACTTCAATGGTATCAGATGCCAATAATTTTACAGATTCCACCGGTTTTTGACCCGCAATTATAAATATTGCATTGGGGACTTCCCTTAAAACTAAAGGCCATATTTCTCGTGTAAAATAGTGCACTCCATCCACATTGGGAGCATAGTTCATATTACCTGTAAATAAAACTCGTAAAGGTTCCATATTGGAGTGCTTACGAGAAAAAGTATCCGTATCTACGCCATTTGGAAGGAGGTCTATACGAACCTTATTCTTTGACTTTTTCCTCTTTTGAAGTCTGCTTAAATATTCTTTATCTTCTTGGTTACAAACCAAGTTTAAACCAAATTGAGGGAGTATTTTCTGCTCAAATTTTAGTAAACGATGATATTCTAATGCATTAAACCACTTTATGAACGGATTTTTTGCTCTTTCTTTTCGCCGTTTCCAATAGAGACTAAAGGCATCTGGCAAATCTAAAATAGCTTGTGGAGGTACTTGCCCATCAAAGAATTGACTCATTCGGAGGTGTTGAACGTGTATGGCATCAAAGTCATCGAAATGAATGGACTGAACCAAATTTTGAAATTTTGAGGTGCTAAAATAATTCACCTGCAAAGGTTTCCTATTAAATAATGACCTAAAAACATTGAGTTGACGCTTCCATTTGGGTAAATACACCATTTTAATCGTTTTAAAATACGGGGTTAATTTATCCTTGTAGGACAAATCCAAGGTATCTTCTGCAATGGTGATAAGGTGTAACTCATGAGAACTGCTGAGTTGTTTAGCAAGATTGAATATTTTAAGCTTATCGCCACGATAAGGGGGGTATGGAACACGATTGGCGACAAACAAAATTTTCACGCCACAAAAATAACCATTATCCTGTTCGAATTATACAGTAATTATTCGAATATTATTTTTCCTTGCCCATTGCTTTGTTTTACTTTTGCTCAGGCAAATGGCAAGTACATACGAATTAAGTAATACAACAAGAAGCATTACAGAAAGCGCTACATTAGGCATGGCTAAGATAGCACGTCAGCTCAAGAGTGAAGGCAAGGATATAATTAGCTTAAGCATTGGCGAACCCGATTTTGATACCCCCAAGAACATTTGTGACGCTGCTCATAAAGCCTCACTGGAAGGCTATACGCACTATCCTCCTGTTTTGGGTTTACCTGAGTTTAGGAAGGCTATTTGTGAGAAGCTTAAAACTGAGAATAACTTGCGTTATAACTTAAATGAAATCATTGTAAGTACAGGGGCTAAACATTCCTTAATTAATGCTGTCATGGCTGTTGTAAATAAAGGTGATGAAGTTATTTTACCTGCGCCATATTGGGTAAGTTATCCTACTATGGTCGAATATGTGGGTGCTAAGGTAGTTCCCATTGAGACCACTATTGAAAATAATTACAAGCCAAGCGTAGCTGATTTTGAGAAAGCCATTACACCTAAAACAAAACTAATTATTTTTTCGAACCCGACGAATCCATCAGGTTCTGTTTGGAAAAAGGAAGAATTGGAGCAAATTGCTATTTTACTCGAGAAACATCCACAAGTTTTAATTATCTCAGATGAGATTTACGAACACATTAACTATTCAAGAAGCCACTGTAGTTTCGCAAGTATACCTGGCATGAAGGAACGCACTGCCACCGTAAACGGTTTGGCAAAAGGTTATGCTATGACTGGCTGGCGTATTGGATATTTAGCGGGTCCTGAATGGTGGGTAAAAGCCTGCGAAAAAATACAAGGTCTATTTACTTCTGCTGCAAATAGTGTAGCTCAAATGGCTGGCATAGAGGCTTTACTAAACTCTCAGGATGAAATTGCCCAGATGAGAGGTATTTTTGAAACAAGAAAGCAACTGGTACAAGAAAAACTTGGAATGATTGAAGGGTTAAAATTGAATAATCCAGAAGGTGCCTTTTACTTTTTTCCTCAGGTTGATTACTTTTTTGGCAAAAAATACAATGGAAAAGTCATTCACAATGCAGGAGACCTCTGCATGTACCTTCTTCAGGAGGCCGAAGTGGCAACGGTTGGAGGGGAACCCTTTGGGTCGCCAAAGTCAATAAGATTGAGCTATGCAACGAGTGAAGAAAATTTAAGTGAAGCTTGTCGAAGACTTAAAAATGCTTTGGATAAACTCATTGACTAATTAAGTATATTTGCAGCAAGAAATGGCGTCGAAATTTATTCAAGAATTATTTCAGAAAATCGAAAAACTCAAAGTTATTGTAGTTGGGGATGTAATGGTGGATAATTATATCACTGGGAAAGTGGAAAGACTTTCTCCTGAAGCGCCTGTACCCATAGTAAATGAGAGTAACTTTGAAAGCAGATTAGGCGGTGCTGGAAATGTTGCTTTAAATCTTAAAGCACTAGGAGTAAATACGGTACTCTGTTCATCTATAGGCATTGGTAAAGAAGGAGATAATCTGATTGATTTACTTAAAAAACAGAATCTCTCTGATTTAGCTATACATAGAAGCAAGGATAGAAGTACAACCACAAAAACAAGGGTTATTGGAAATGGACATCAATTGGTTAGAATAGATCATGAGGTGCTAGAAGATATGACCACCCTCGATTCATTTTTATTGCAGCAGCATTTTGAAAGAGAGCTTGAAAATGCAGACGTTGTTATTATGCAAGATTATAATAAAGGCGTTTTACACAAAGGAAATATTGAAACACTTATAGAAATTGCGCGAAAAGCGAATGTTCCAGTCGTTGTTGACCCGAAAAAAGCGAATTTTTTAGCATATAAAAATGTAGATTTATTTAAGCCAAACTTAAAAGAGATGAAGGAGGGGCTTAATATTGATTCGGACCTTACAACTACTGAGGGAGTAATTGAGGCCATCGCGCTCATGCACGAACATCTGATGAATAAAGTTAGTATGGTTACAATGAGTGAGAGAGGTGTGCTGGTTTCGGCGGCAGATCAACAATACCACACAAAAGCACATATTAGAAATATATCGGATGTAAGTGGCGCAGGCGATACTGTTATTAGTATTGCGGCATGTTGTCTTGCCACGGGCTGCAATTTGAAACAACTATCCGAACTAAGCAATTTAGGTGGGGGATTGGTCTGTGAAGAAAAAGGTGTGGTTCCTATTTCTAAAGAAAGACTTATCTCTGAGGCAGAAAGAATAGGCCTTTAGAAAAACCGTCTATTAAATAGTGTTCAATAAAACTAACACTTTGGCACGCCATTTGAATTATGTTTATCAAATCAAAATGATTGTATTATGAAAAAGTCTTTAAAACTATTATTTCCATTGGTTCTATGTGTGTTTACCACTTCTGCATTTCAGTCTTTCTCTACAGAAAAACAGATGGATGGCTTTGAGTTCAGAACCGTTAAGAACACTGCCTTTAAGGAAGGAGAAAAACTCACTTTTAGAGTACATTATGGTTTTATTAATGCAGCTAAGGTTACGATGAACGTAGA
>JAURQA010000253.1 GCA_030836345.1 Bacteroidota bacterium | reverse complement strand
ATTTGATAATTCAGAATATAAACTAATTCGTTCGGAAGTCTGAGTGACATATTCTGAAGGAATTAAGATTTCATAATGTGTATCAATCTGGCAATCTCTACTTTCAATAGACTCTGCCGTTTCCTCAAACACTTCCGTAAACTCTTCTTGCTTTAACTCTCGTAATGCCTCATCCAGGATTTTATGATACATATCAAAGCCCATATCAGCTATAAACCCGCTTTGCTCTGCACCGAGTAAGTTTCCAGCACCGCGAATATCTAAATCTCTCATTGCTACCTGAAATCCACTACCCAATTCAGAGTATTCCTCTAAAGTTCTTAATCTTTTCCTAGAGTCTTCAGGTAAGGTAGAAATAGGTGGAGACAATAAATAACAATATGCCTTTGTATTGGATCTTCCTACCCTTCCACGCATTTGATGAAGGTCTGACAAGCCAAACATGTGAGCGTTATTAATGATAATCGTATTTGCGTTCGGAATATCCAAACCACTTTCTATAATACTCGTAGCTACGAGGACATCAAATTCTCCTTCAATAAACTTCACCATCACATCTTCAAGATTACTTCCATCCATCTGACCGTGCCCAACACATACTCTAGCTTCAGGCACTTCCTCGCCAATAATCCGGGCTAACTCATGAATATCCCTAATGCGATTATGTACCACAAATACTTGCCCTCCCCGATTCAACTCGTGCAACACTGCTTCACCAATAAATGATTTATTAAATACTGCCAATTCTGTATGTACCGGCTGCCTATTAGGTGGTGGAGTATTAATTATGCTTAAATCCCTTGCTCCCATTAAACTGAAATGCAGGGTCCTTGGAATTGGAGTAGCTGTTAATGTTAATGTGTCTACATTGACTCTAAACTGCTTTAACTTTTCCTTTGCTCCCACTCCGAATTTTTGCTCCTCGTCAATAATCAAAAGACCTAAATCCTTAAACTCGATATCCTTTCCTATGAGGCGGTGGGTTCCAATGATTACATCTACCTCCCCAGACTTCAACTTCTTAATAACCTCTTTTTGTTCTTTGGTTGATTTAAACCTGTTGAGGTAATCAATATTTACTGGAAAGCCGGAATAACGCTTTTTAAATGTACGATAATGTTGCTGTGCTAGTATTGTAGTTGGAACTAATACCGCAACCTGTTTTGAATCACAAACCGCTTTGAACGCCGCTCGCATGGCAACTTCTGTTTTCCCAAATCCAACATCACCGCAAACCAAACGATCCATGGGAGTTTCGTTCTCCATATCCTTCTTCACTGCCTCAACGGCTTTAGCTTGGTCCGGAGTGTCCTCGTAAAAGAATGATGCCTCTAATTCTAATTGTAAATAGTTATCTGGCTGAAAGGCAAATCCCTTCTCCTTTTTTCGTTGAGCATACAATTTAATCAGCTCTCTTGCTATATCCTTAACCTTACGTTTTGTAGTCTTTTTCTGCTTGTCCCAAGTTCCAGATCCCAACTTATGAAGAGTTGGCTCTGTGCCATCTTTACCGGTGTACTTACTTATTTTACGCAGACTATTTACCGAAACATATAACAAATCATTATCTCTGTATACAATTCGCAATACTTCCTGAGATACTCCATTTACTTCCATCTTTTCTAGGCCAGCAAATTTTCCAATTCCATGATCAATATGAGTAATAAAATCTCCTGGTTGAAGATGCCTTAATTCTCGCAATGTCAGAGATGCAGTGCCTGTATATCTTTGTCTCGATTTTGGCTTGTAATATTTATCAAATAACTGATGTTCAGTAAGAAATGCAACCTTTTGGTCAAAGTCTATATATCCTCCAGACAGCCCCACATAAACTGGCTCAAATGCCTGTTCTAATTCCTGGTCTTTTAATAAAACTTGTAATCGTTCTATCTGTTTAGAATTATCAGAAAACACCCAAGTATCAAAACCATTCTTTGCATTTTCTCCCATCCATGATTTGAGCATTTCTATGTTGCGCTTGAAAATGGGCTGTGGCTCTTGCTTAAAGTTTACAGTATCGTGTTTCTCTGCAGGTCTATCGCCACCAAAGAAAATATTCTTGAATGACTCCAAGCCCTCCATCCATTCTTTAGGGGTCATCCAGGTTGACTTTGGATGTGAAATATCAGATTCAGTATTTATATCTTTTTCGCTAACATAAGACTGCAAATTTTGTTCCCAGGCTTTAGCTAAGTTCTCTAATTGCAGCGTACGCTCGGTTAGGAACACAAGCGTTTCATCATTCAGATAATTAAATACGGGAATCTTTTCTGTACTGCGATTTCCTTCTCCTCCAGAAAGCTTGGGCACCAATGAAAATTGAGCCATTTCCTTGGTAGAACGCTGAGTATTTACATCAAAAGATCGAATGCTTTCAATAATATCTCCATCTAATTCCATTCTGAACGGCTCCTCGTGAGCAAAGGAAAATAAATCTATTATACCACCTCTAATACTGAATTGACCCGGTTCAAAAACAAAATCTTCACGCTCAAAACTATTTTCATAGAGAAACTCTGAAAGAAAATCTATGTCTAAATTTTGCCCTTTAAAAATCTCAAAAGTATTGCTACTTAATTGTTCCTCATCTACTACTAATTCAGCTAAAGCTTCAGTGTGAGTTACAATAATGCGTTGGTCGTTCTTTCTTAAGGCACTCAAAGTTTCCAATCTTTCCTGAACTCCCATAGTGTGCTCTCGTGATGTGGAAAAGGCTTTTAAATATGAACTGGGAAGAAAGTGAATGGTCTGTCCTGTTAACCAGTTTTCTAGATCTGATTTAAAGTATTGAGCCTCTTCTTTATTACTCAAGCATACCAAAATGGGCCGTTGATTTGCAGCAAAAGAAAGGGAAACTTGTAATGAAGCAGATGCTCCACACAATCCGTGTAAATAAAGCGAGGATTTTGAATTAAGAGATTTTAAGTAATCCTTGGTGACTTCCGATTCCAGAAGTCGTTGGATAATATCTCTAGTATTCATTCGAAATATGCATTTTGGGAGCTTTTAATCCCAACAATTGAAATACTATTTAGTTTGATTTTCTAGCAATCGATTTTTTCGCCGCCTCAATAATATTTGGAGTATCCAAACCGTATTTCACCAACAACTCATCGGGAGTTCCGCTTTCTCCAAATGAATCGTTCACCGCGACCATCTCTAAAGGACTTGGAAGATTTCTACTCAACACCTGAGCAATTGAATCTCCTAACCCACCGTTCATCTGATGTTCTTCGGCACTTACTGCACAACCTGTTTTAGAAACAGACTCGATAATTGCTTGCGCATCCAATGGCTTTATTGTGTGAATATTAATAACCTCAGCGCTTATTCCCATCTTCTCAAGTTCAATTCCAGCTTCAATAGCCTTCCAAACCATATGTCCAGTAGCGAAAATACTAACGTCGGTACCTGGGCTTAACATCAATGCCTTTCCAATTTCAAACTTTGCATCCTCTGGTATAAAAACGGGCCACTTGGGTCTTCCAAATCGCAAATATACTGGACCTTGATGCTCAGCAATCGCAATAGTCGCTTGCTTGGTTTGATTATAATCGCAAGGATTAATCACTGTCATTCCTGGCAACATTTTCATTAATCCAATATCTTCAAGTATTTGGTGTGTTGCACCATCTTCACCTAAGGTGAGCCCAGCATGTGATGCACAGATTTTAACATTTGCTCCGCTGTAGGCAATACTCTGGCGTATTTGATCGTACACACGACCAGTAGAAAAGTTTGCAAAGGTTCCTGTAAAAGGAATTTTACCCGCTAATGCCATTCCTGCTGCTACACCCATCATGTTTGCTTCTGCAATCCCCGCTTGAAAAAATCTATTAGGGAATTCCTTTTCAAAATGGTGCATGGTTAATGATCCGGTAAGATCGGCACACATTGCCACCACATCAGCATTACTTTTACCTAGTTCCAATAGTCCAGCGCCAAAGCCGCTTCGAGTGTCTTTCTTTCCGGTTACTTCAAATGATTTCATTTATATTGCCAATTTTGTATTTAATCCTGATTTTATAGAAATAATAGTTTTCTTACTGTATAAAGTTCGGGTTTCACCCTTTTTACGATAAACGACCTCGTAATTTCCTGGTTGGAAATATAGATCGTGATTTCCTCTATTTTCTGGCAGGTCAGCCACCCATTCATATGAATTATCTTCTTTTTGTAGGAATAAGGATCCCTTAACATCGCTTCGAAGCGATAGTTGTAATAAGCCAGGACCGGGGACATCCAATGTAGTAGTATTATTTTGGGAAATATTGATATTCTTAAATACCATTCGAGGTGTGGTTAATACTTCCACATCGTAAAAACCTGTTAAGTATCGTTGTGGTCTATTAAAAGACTGATCGTATAACACTTCACAATCGCCTTTCTTTTTAACAATTGCCTT
>JAURQA010000252.1 GCA_030836345.1 Bacteroidota bacterium | reverse complement strand
TCCGATTAAAAGAATCAAAAGCCTCATTTAATAATTGGTCTACTGCATTTGGATTAAAAATATCCATAGCCATGTGAAAAGGTGATTGAATGATTTTCATATTATTTAATTTGTTCATGTTTGTATGAACATAGAATCAAATGAAATACCAAAATTATCCTAAGAACATCACTAAAACATTAACTTACATAATATCATTAACTTATAAATATATAAGTAAAACACCGCAAGTGTCATTATGTCATTTTTATCAAAAAAAACGGAAAAATAAGACACAATGTCTTATTTCCTTGCTTCAATCACTAGATTTGGAGAGAATAAAACACCCTTGGTGCTCCGGGCGGTAGCAAATAAGAGAAGTTTCAATCGAAATCGCATAACCGCATAAACCATCTTCCGAAAAAATTCTTTTAGAGGGTTCCCGGTCCTCATCAAACTGGGTAAAACCCTTACTTTGGTAAAGCCACATGAGAGCATTACCTGCTCGGCAGAAGACTGGTTAATATAGTTCTCATGAGTAAAATCACCATGGGCAAAAACCGTTGCCATGGGCGCATCCAGATTTGGAGTTCTAAATAAAACTCGGCCTTTTGGCTTTAGGCTTTCTCTCATTTTTTTTAAAAAACCTACCAATTCTGTTTTTGTAAAATGCTCAATAATATCCATTCCCAAAACCACATCGCACTGCACTTCATTTTCCTTGATATACTCAAAAAAGTCTTGGCAATGTACGTTGCTCACTCCCATATCTTTGGCAAGTTCCACTTGCTCTGGACTCACATCTACCCCAAAAGCATTGATATATCCTGCATCGGCTAAAACGGAGAGCATACTGCCACTTCCACAGCCCACATCACATATGATGGCGTTCTTATCTACTCCTTTTAACAAGGGTAAAATCTCATGCTTAAATTGATTCTTTTCAATATTAAATTGCACCTGCTTATCTCGCCTTGAGGCTCTCCCACTCTGGGTAGTGTGATAATTTTGGTATAAGGTATCCCTATATTCTGTACTCATTAATTAATGATAAACTCTGTTTGTGTGCTTCCGGCAAAAATACCGACCCCGTTGTTAATATTCGTAAGTATTTGCGCGGGCTCCTGAAATATCCCACCGCTTGGCTCATAATTTTCGATGGATTGCAGGTAGTAGTAATAATTGCTTTCTAAATTATCTACCAAGATTTTAAACTTAGGATTTTGTCCTGCAAAACCAAAAGGAGCGTATAAACGTATGATTTGAGTACTCCCATTAAACAAGTCATCTTTCAACAATACATTTCCGTTTTGATTTCTTTGGGCTGCATTGGCAATATCGGCATCTACAAAATCTAAACTGGCTTCTTCCCACTCACTCAATGAGGTGTTCCATGTAAAGAAAGTAAACCGGTAAAAGTTCCTAACTACCCCAGGATCTTTAAGAACAATATCAACCCCACCCACAGGAAACCCTTGATTATCAATTCCAATAGAATCTTTAAAAACTGTTCCAGTTAAATCTATAATTTGCGGCATACTCAGCGTTGATGTAGCCAAAGGATAGCCTGGGGCATCCACTATTAAATCATAATCTGTACTTGGTTGCAGCTTAAATGTACCGAGGCTGTAGTGCTTAAAAAAGATATCATATGCTAATTTGGCTGTATCCGTTCCCGAAATGATATATGCTTTTGCATTGGGAACAGGTGGAAATGAATCCGTACCATTAATGGGTGAACTTAAGGTCACATATACATTGGGTGATTGCAAGTTATCACCGAGCATATTTACGGTTAATCTAATTTGCGAATTTATATTTCCTAAAGGGAGTTTCTTGGTACAAGAGGTAACAAGCCCTAGAAAAATAATCGTTGAAAAAAATAGTCTTCTCTTTTTCATATTTAAAATTTTAATTTGTAGTAAGCACTTGGAAGAAAAACAAAGGAATATCTCCCATTAAATGCACGAACCGTTTGGCCAGAACTCATATTTGTGAGCACTTCTCCGGCATACATATTTGCTCTTGCGTTAATGTTATAAATATGCACTCCCCAGAACTGCTGAACGGCATCCATACTATATTGAACAGGATTAACAGCCCTTTCAAAGCCTGCATCAAACCGAACGTAGTTGGGTAATCGATAATTATTGCGCTCTGCATAATCAAATACTTTGTTTCCAAATGCATCTAGATAAACACTCGAAGGAAGCGAAACAGGATTGCCTGACATAAAAACAAAACTGAAATTATACGTCATCTTTTTACTGTGCTTGTAAATCATCTGGGCAGATAATTTATGCCTCCGGTCCCAACGAAAAGGGAATCTCTTTCCAAAATTAATATTCTCAAATACCCGGGAGCTGTTGCTGTATCCATAAGAAGCCAAGCCACTTACTCGACCATATTTTTTGACTAACATTATTTCTGCACCATACGAAGTTCCTTTGCCCTGCTCAAGAACCAAGGTCCAAAAATCCGTTCTTGTATTTTCTACTTGAACTCCATTTTGCTCACTTAACCCATCGAACCATTTGTAGTACAAATCGGTATTTATTTCTACACCAGGAGCAACTGGGAAATAATACCCTAAGGTTGTTTGCCAATTCCTCATGGGTTTAAATTGATCACTGCTACCGACCCAACCGTTCTGAGGCAAAGTCCCGGTAACGCTACTTATTTGGTGCATTCCTTGGTTAGAAGAACCTAAACTAAACTTCAAGCCATCGGTTTGTCCTACGGCTTGACTAATAAGCAAGCGTGGTTCTAACCGAACAAACGTTTTGCCTTTCCCCATAAAGGTCCAAAGTCGACCACCTAAGTTAATGGTAGCTCCAGTAGAGGAGTGAAACTCCAACTCTGTGTAAAGAGTATTCTCTAAAGCCGCTTGATTATTAATCTTACCTGCCTCTTCTTCTCTTGTTTGCCCGCTATTATTTAAGGATGAGAGTTTTTCAACGCCGGGAACAAATTGATGCATCACATGCTCTGAACCAAACCTGAATAGACTAAGAGTCCCTATGGTTTTTTGAAAGTCTGTTTTTACAATATAGTCCGTGATTGAGTTAAATAAATCTATTTTAAATCGTGCCTTTTGCAGCCCATTGGTATCGTTAACCTCTCGATCCAAGGATAGTGAATTGGAGAATTTATATCGGCTCAAGCCTGCTGTTATTTTTGCTTGCGTACTAGAGTTTAGCATTTTAGCCCAGGAAATTCCGGCCAATGTATTTTGATACTGATACCCCAGTTTAAATTCATCTATTGTAGCACTCCCAAAGGAATCTGTATACTGCTCTGTAAGATTGACTCCATATTTATCTCGTCCATTATATACCCATGCAGAAATAGATGTTTTAGCGTCGGGTCTATGCGTAATTTTAAGATTTAAATCATGAAAATTTGCAATCAACTCTTGATTTTGGTTGGATGAAGAAACCAAAAGATCTAACCAACTCCTGCGTACACCCATACTCATTAACGTTTTTTTGGAGGGGTCCAAAAAGCCATCCAGGGTTAGGTTGAAACAGAGAGGATTAAACTCAAAGTTCCCTTTGAGCGTTTTTGTATTACCTTCTTTATATGAAACATCTAATACGCCACCACTTCTTCCCCCATACCTTGCAGGGGCAACTCCTCTATAAAATTCAAAATCTCTAATTAAACCATGGTTGTAATTGCTTAAAAAACCAAAAGCCCTCCCCAATCCATATACGGGCAAGCCGTCCATCATTTGCAAGTTTTGGTCTGCGTTTCCTCCACGTACATAAAGACCGGCCATGCCATCTACTCCCATTTGCACCCCAGGAAGATTTTGTAAATATTTTGGTAAATCCTGATTACTTGCGATGCTTTGGTACTCCTTAATTAAGGACTGACGCCCACTGGTATGCGAACTTCTATAATCAAACCGGGCATGGTAGAGCACATCTAAAGTGTCTGTACCATCCCAATCCAATGGTTCCATGTAAAAATCTTTTTCTACCGCTCGGTATACTTTAAGCAACATCTTCTGGGTTTTATACCCGTCTGCAGTCAGCGTAATTTCGTGTTTTCCGCTTCCGACCGCTAGTGAATAATAGGCACTTGAATTTGTAAATGTACTCAATGCCGACATGGAGTCAGTCACCAATGCGCCCTTAACTACTTCTCCGCTGGCTGCGTCCCAAACATGGCCACTCAAGGCAACAACTTGCGCATTTACCTCTAAAGCAAATACACACAGCATAGCACATACCATCTTATTCATCATACTTAGGCAAATATAAGTCAGAGCTCAATGGCAATTGCCATATAAAGGTGTAATAATGCTGCTTTTACTACTTCCATAATTACAGAATACATAAAATTATAACTCTCCCTGCTTAGTAAAAAAATCCTGTAAATAATCTCAAATCATCATTTCAAATTATGCGTACATTTGCCAAGATGATTTACAAGCACAATTGCCTGCATTTCAAGGGGCACATTCCCTGTGATCCTCATAAGGAAAATGGATACCATTGCGATGGCTGTCCTGCTTTTGCAGAAATTGAAAAGAAGATACTCATTATTAAACTGGGTGCTATTGGTGATGTAATACGAACCACGCCATTGGTAACCAAGTATAAGGAGTTGTTTCCCCATGCAAAATTCACATGGATTACCCTTTCCCCTGCCATTCTTCCAAAAAATGAAATTCATGAAATTCTCCCCTTAAGTATTGAAACGGTAATGTACGTGGAGAATACTAAATGGGATATTGCCATTAACCTAGATAAGGAGAAAGAAGCCAGTGCATTAATGGCAAAAATAGAATCCACAGAAAAATATGGATTTACCCTTAAGGACGGAGCTACGGTTCCAATTGATGCCAAGGCAGAGCATAAGTATTATACGGGCTTATTTGACGATGTGAGCAAAGCGAATACATTGAACTATTGCACTGAAATATTTGACATTTGTGATTTGACCTATTCCGGAGAAAAATACCTTTTAGATAATCATTCGGATAAAGGGTTTAGCTGGCCAGAAATTGATTCGTCAAAAACAGTAATAGGCTTAAATACGGGCTGCGGCCCCCGCTGGACCACTCGTTTATGGAGTATAGAAAATTGGGCTAATTTGGCCAAAATACTTATAGCTAAAGGATACCAAGTGGTTTTGCTTGGTGGCGAGCAAGAAGACGAACGCAACACATCTATTGCGGCCTTATCAAATGCGCAGTACTTTGGGTATTTTAGTTTAGCTAAATTTATAAATCTTATCGATCAAATGACTTTGGTGGTTACTCAGGTAACCATGGGCATGCATTTAACCTTGGGTCTTCAAAAGAAAATTGTGTTAATGAATACCATTTTTAACCCGCATGAATTTGATCTTTTTAACAATGGAGAACTCATTGGTCCTGCAAAGGAATGTAAATGTTTTTACCGAGGTTCTTGTATTGATGGAGAAAGCTGCATGAGCACGATAGAGCCGGCAGGCATCTCCGATGCGGTCGATCGAGTTTTAGCTATTTAGATTATTAAATCAGATTGAATAATAAGTTTTGAAATTATACAAAAACACTTAATTTTGCAGCCCTTATCGGCGCGGTAGCTCAGATGGTTAGAGCACAGGATTCATAACCCTGAGGTCGTCAGTTCGATTCTGCTCTGCGCCACCAACAAACGTAAGCCTCGCAGAAATGTGGGGCTTTTTTGTGGCATCTACTCTCCTTTTGCGTTTCACCCGGTTTTAAAGGGCTGACAGTTCATACGAATATACAAAACTATCAGTAAATCGGGTTTTGTAATTACTATGGTTTGTGTAGGGTCTAAAAATTAGGCACAGTGGGTATGCCATAATTTATAGCATCTTATGTTTATGCCAAGTATGAATCTTTTAAAAAATCGATTAGATAGTTAATATAAGCGTGGCATCAATATTGAAGATATTGACTTCAAAAAAAGAACTCAAATTCCTCATAAATATGAAGAGAAGTAAATAATTTACTTCTTTAACATAAATGTTCCTTGATTATCAAAAAAGGAATTATAATCACTATTTATTACAGTTAATGATATTGTGTTATCATCAATATATTTTATTTTGTAAGTCCCTTTTGATTCAATTTTACATTTATCACTGATATGATGCGTGGTAAGTTCTTTTTCTTGTAAATTAACATCCACTGAAAAAAGCGGACCATCTGCCCAATAATTTCCAACCCAACCAAATTGACCTATGTCACCACAGTTGTTCAAATAGTTTTCTATATCGAAAGAAACTTTGACCCTGGCTTCCCCTTCGCCCATTGTGTACACATTACCTGCAAACAAAGCCAAAAAATCATTTTTTAAATTTCCTTGAGCTTCTTCAGCAGCAGCCTCAAGATTCTTAATTATTTTTTTAAGTTCTGAGTTCTTCTCCCTTAACTTCTCTAAATCAGTTTTTAGCTCTGTACTCTCCTCTTGAGCCATTTCTAATTTAAGAAGCAGTTCATC
>JAURQA010000251.1 GCA_030836345.1 Bacteroidota bacterium | reverse complement strand
CCAATATATCCTCCAGACCCCTTTACGTTTTGGTCTCCTCCACTGCAAAAGGCTTTATCTCCAACACCCGTAAGGACCACTACACCCACTTCTTGGCTCTCGCGGGCATGATCCATGGCCTCTAACATATCCATAACAGTTTGAGGCCTAAATGCATTGTAAACATCGGGCCTATTTATGGTAATTTTTGCAACGCCCTCGCAAAATTCGTAGGTGATGTCTGTATAGTCTTTTATTGTTTTCCAGTTTCTTGCCATCTTTATGTAGTTAACACTGGAGCAAAAATAAGGTTTTTAGAGATAGTTCGCTTTAGCCTTAACCAAAAAAAGGAGCACTGCCGTGCTCCTTTTTTCAATCTAAAATATATCTTTATTTTACTAAATCTATTTCGTCAATAATATTGCTTGCTCCACCCCATTTGTCTATCGTCCACATTACATAGCGAATATCTACACTAATGGTTCTTTGAACGGCCGGAATAAAGGCAAAGTCTGAGCTAATAGCTTCCCAGTTTCCATCAAAAGCAATGCCCATTAAATGGCCATCGGCATTAATTACAGGGCTTCCTGAGTTTCCTCCAGTAATATCGTTATTGCTTAAGAAACAGGTATGCAATGTTCCATCAGCATCGGCATACTGACCGAAATCTTTATTCCGAAGCATATCAATCATTTTACTTGGGGCATCGAATTCGAAATCATTTGGAACAAATTTTTGCAAAATCCCCTCTGAGGTGGTGAAATGGTTATATTCTACAGCATCTCTGCTGTCATAACTTAATACTTGACCGTAGGATAATCGCATGGATGCATTGGCATCGGGAGCAATTATAGCAGTAGGGTTCATTTCTAAAATACCGGCTGTAAATAAGCGTTCTGCTCGATCCATTTTAACTCGGTTAGCCTGAGATCTTTTGGATAAGGTCTTCACAAAAATATCTACATAGTCGTTTACAAAAACATAAAGGGGATCTTTGGTAAAGCATTTTAATTTATTCTTCTTTAGCAATCGATCTAATTTAGCTTGGCTGGTAAAACCACTTTTATCCCAAAGGTCTTGGGCCATATTGGCATAATCACCTTTGTATTTGGCACCCATTTTCTTCATTCCCGCAGAAAAATGAGAATTGTCTAAATCCATGTAAATGTGTTTGAGCACTTGTTCTAAAACGGGCAATTCTATAGCATCTACATATTCCTTAAACATGGCTCCTGTGCTCTGAAGCATTTGGTCATGCATTGCATTTGCTTGTTTATTTTTGGCATCATCATCTGAACTCATTAAAGCAACGTAGGACCTAAAATTAAGAGCATTCATCATGGCTTGTGAATTTCGA
Organism: Bacteroidota bacterium; assembly: GCA_030836345.1. Lineage (GTDB taxonomy): Bacteria > Bacteroidota > Bacteroidia > NS11-12g > UBA955 > CALKCM01. The sequence continues at coordinate 2,651 of JAURQA010000251.1, read as the reverse complement.
ATACCGTCTGAAAAGTATACGGGGAACAATCCAATTTTATTTAATTCTAGGTAAGCTTCATCATAGAGAGAGGTTACATTTCCGTAGGTGTCTTCTTTTTTATTATCTCTCACCCATTTTTCGAAAGCTAGCTCACGCGTTTTGCTTTTTTCGTAAAGGCCTGGCTTACTTAAGTCATGGGCTTCTCCATTAAATTTATTCCAATAATTACCAATTCCTGCTAATTTATTGCTGTATTTTAATCGTGTGCTTGGGCTTCTTTTCATTTCTACCTCATACACATCCATAATGCTTCTTCTGAGCGCTACACGCATGGGTCTCTGCTTGCTTCCAAGGTATTTAATCCCTTCGCTGTAGGTATATCGCTGGGTTGTTCCAGGATATCCCATAATCATAGCATAATCTCCTTCTTTGTATCCTTTTAAGGAAACTTTAAAATTATGCTTTGGTTTGTAAGGCTTGTTTTCTGCTGCAAAACGCGCTGGCTTATCGGCCTTATCGGAGTATATTCTAAACATAGAAAAATCGCCGGTATGTCTTGGCCATCTCCAGTTGTCTGCTTCTCCTCCAAATTTTCCAATATTTTCTGGTGGTGAACCTACCAATCGAATATCTTTGTATACTTCGTAATACATGGCCATGTATCGATTATCATTATAAAAGGCAATAATATCCACTTGATAGTTCTTAGCGTCATCACCTAAGTTATTTAACAATTGCTTCTTTAGTCCTGAAATATTATCAGCAATTCCTTTTTTTCTGGCTTCTTCGCCCATGGTTGCACTTAAATCGCCTACCACGTTGCTGGTTACCTCTTCAATTCTTCTCAAAAATCCAATGTGAAAATTGGCGGGTCTTTCTTGATCTTTTGATTTGGCCCAAAAACCGTTTCGTAAAATATTATCTTCATCGGTGCTTAATGACTGAATGGCTCCGTATCCGCAGTGATGATTGGTAAGGAATAGCCCTTGATCACTTATAACTTCTCCGGTACAAAACATGCGCCCACTTCCTGGGCTCATTAAGCGAACCACTCCATCTTTTAAACTGGATTGGTTAATGCTGTAAATGTCTTCGGCGGTCAGATTTAGGCCTCTGGCTTGCATTTTGTCTTCTAACTTGGCAATCATTGTTAATGGCCACATGCCCTCGTCTGCCTTTAAGGCTATATGCGATAGAAATAAAAATCCACATAGTGCCCATATCTTAATTTGTAACTTTTTCATTGTATCTATTGAAACTTTAGGTGCACAAAGATGATTAAAAAAAGGCACATTCGCTACATCAATTATCTTAAAATCATATCGGTTCACCCAACCAATAAAAAGGAGTTTGCGCTAAGTTAAGGTTTTGTAAAAGTGGAACACCCTATTTTGAGAATTCGGCAATAAAGCGGTGCATGGGGAATCCCATGACATTATAGTAGCAGCCTTCTATTTTTTGAACACCAACCAGGCCCATCCAGTCTTGGATTCCGTAGGCTCCTGCCTTATCAAAGGGTTGGTAGTTCTGAATGTATTGCTCAATTTCTAATATGCTGAGGTCTTTTATCCATACCTTGGTGCATTCTGAAAAGCTGGTTTGCTTGCCCTGATGTATGTAACACACTCCGGTAATTACTTCGTGCATTTTTCCGCTAAGTTTAGTTAGCATTTCGGTGGCGTGGGCTTCATTGTTGGGTTTATTTAAGATTTCCTCTCCCAAAATAACGGTGGTATCGGCCGTAATAACGGTTTTATTGGTTTCGGAGCAAAAGGGTGCGGCTTTTTGCCTGGCTAAGTGCTCGGCTACTTCTCTTACGGGCATCCCCGGGTCGAAATGCTCATCGGCATGATTTTCTAAAATTTCTGTTTTAAAACCGGCATCGGCAAATATTTGATGCCTTCTTGGACTTTTGCTGGCTAAATGAAATTTAAGATGAGTCATGGCTTAAAGGAAAGTTTGGAATTGATATGGATTTATTTTTGTACCCTTTGTTTTACTTTATTTAATTGATTTGATTGCTTAGGGACAGAAAGGCTTTTCGGGCCGGTTCATTGCCATAAACCACTGCATAAACGGTTTGTAGCACTGGCATTGACACTGCTAATGTATTGCGCACTGCTTCCATGCCTTCCAAGGCATAGTATCCCTCGGCAACCATATTCATTTCTAACTGTGCAGATTTTACGCTGTAGCCCTTGCCTACCATGTTTCCAAAGGTTCTATTCCTGCTAAATTGAGAGTAGCATGTGACTAAAAGATCGCCGAGGTAGGCGGCATCTTTTACATCTCGGTGAGTTTTGTGGAGGGCATCTAAAAAAGCTTCTATTTCTCGCATGGCGGCACTTACATAAACGGCTAAAAAGTTATCGCTATAGCCTAATCCGTGCAAAGTACCGGCTCCAATAGCGTAAATGTTCTTCATGACTGCGGAGTATTCGGCTCCATACAAATCATTGTTTACTTTGGTGTTTATAAATCGGCAGGAAAGCACATTGGCAACGTTTTCTGCTTTGGATTCGACTAAGCTGCTTACCGTTAGATAGCTCAGTTTTTCTAGGGCTACTTCCTCGGCATGGCAGGGCCCCGTTACAAGTATGATATTTTCGCTTGGGATGCTCCAGGTTTCTTCTAAATACTCTGCAATGACCTTTTTACTCCGCGGTTCT
>JAURQA010000250.1 GCA_030836345.1 Bacteroidota bacterium | reverse complement strand
CTATCTTTTCTAAAAACGGCACTGTAAAAGGTATTTAAGGGGTTTGTGCTTTCTACTGGAAAATCTGTCCCAAGAGCAATCATTCCACATGAATCTAGCAAAGCTCTATATGCGTATGAGTTTTTTAACCGGTCATTGCATATTCGAGAAGCTGCCCATTTGGCATCACTCGTTGCATGAGTTGGTTGAACACTGGGGTACAATCCATATTCTCTCATTGCACGCATCTCATTGGGCTCCACAATTTGAGAATGTTCCATTCTCCACCTATAATCATTACCAGGAACTAAAACTTTTTTTGCAATTTCTGTAAATACCTTAGCTGCACTATCTCCAATAGCATGTGCACATACCTGCATTCCCTTAGAGTGCGCAAGCATCGCTCTTCCATAGAAGTCCTGGGTAGATATTAATTGAAGTCCATGAGAACTTTTTCGATCACAATACGGTCTTTTCATTAAAGCTCCATGAGAACCCAGGGCGCCATCCAGATAAAATTTCATTGCCCTTGCTTGAAGCCTTGGACCTCTTAAATGAGGGTTTATACTCATATAAGACATGGAAGCATTTGAAGCGGATAGCATTGCATGAATTCGCAATGGCAGAACCCCTTTATGTTGACGTCCAATTAAATATTTAATTTCTTCCACTTCCAAGCCAGCATCAGCTATCGCAGTTACTCCCTCAGCAAGGCATTGTTTGGTAATCTCTGAAAGACTTTCATTTAGACTATTTTTATTAATCTCAGGTAAATATTGCTCAACCATCTCCACTGCATTATCCAATAAGACGCCCGTAAATTTTCCATCTTTCATCACAAATGCTCCTCCCTCAACGCTTTTATTAATGTCAAGATGTATTACATCCATGGCTTTTGTATTTATCCAAGCTGCATGGCCATCGATACGCTTTAAAAAGACAGGAGTATTGGGGTACGCCTTATCAAGACTAGCTAAATCGGGGTATGATTTCCATAAGTTTTGATCCCAACCACGGCCCAATATCCATTCTGGGCTTGAATTTTTGTAAAACTTTTGGATGACCGATATTACTTTTTCTATTGACTTAACACCTACCAAGTTGGCTTGCAAACGCATTTTAGCAAAACCCAGTAGATGGCAATGCGCATCTATAAACCCTGGATATATATACCCCTTGTAATTATTTACTGGCTTCAGGGGATAGCTTTTTACGGCGCTATCTAAGGTTCCCAAGAAAATAATCTTACCATCTCTTATAACCATTGACTCTACTACTTCAAAAGAGTCATTTACAGTGTAAATTCCTTTGGCCGCTATTATTTGAGTGTTCTGAGATTTAAGAACAGATGGAGCAAGTACAAATAATACTAGTACTGTCAAAAAATGAGAGAATCGCATAAAACTTTTGTTTATCATTTCCGATGATGGATATTTGAATTACAAAAATAAATGAAATATGGAAAGAAAGACACTATTTAAAGGTATTGGCCTAGTAATAATTATAGGCGTATTTGTCGGTATATATATGTATATGAAACCTGCATCTACTGCTTCCACCGGAAAAGCTGATTTTAAGATACAGCCCGTTGAGTTGCTTTCAGCATTTGAAGCAGATATGGCGGAAAGCAATGAAAAATACATAGGAAAAGTGATTCGATTTAACGGAACAGTAAGTCGTATTGAGGGAGATAGCGCTTTACTAATTACGCTGTCTAAACCTGAAGAAGATTTTGAGGCTCAATGTGGATTTGATAAATCAGAATATGAAAAATCAAAGAATGTAGCTGTTGGAGATCAAGTAACCATTCAAGGCTCTTGCGATGGTGTTGATTTACCAGAAGAAGATGATATTTTGGCAGATGGAAAATATATTTCCTTTTCAAGATGCTCCATTTTTGACGCAAAGTAAAGTCTGGCACGTATATTGAATATTTTAAATAAAATCATGAAAAAAATAATTTCCTTTTTAGCGTTGGCTATATTTGCGATTAGCGCATTTGCACAAGTCTACAAAACCTCAACCGGCACGGTTGATTTCATAAGCAAAACACCTGCAGAGGATATTGCGGCAAAATCGAGCAAGGTGAAAGCTGCCATAGACAGTAAATCTGGAGCTGTTCAATTCGCAATCAGTGTAAACAGTTTTCAATTTAAGAAAAGCCTGATGCAAAAACACTTTCAAGAGAACTATATGGAGACCAAGAAGTATCCAAAAAGTACATTTAAAGGAAAAATCACAGAATCTACTGCCGTGCAATGGGAAAAAGATGGAACGTATACTGTGAATGTAAAAGGGAAACTGACGATGCACGGAGTAAGCAAAGCCATTACAATACCCGGAAAAGTAATTGTTAAAGAGGGCAAACCTATTCTAAAGGCTACTTTTAAAATAAAACCACAAGATTATAAAATTAAAATTCCAGCGAGTACATCTAGCAAAATTGCAAAAGACATCGCAATTAATGTAAATTGCACCTGCAATTAACATGAAAAAACTTAAACCAATAGGTAAGGCACTGTTAATAATCAGTGCCTTTTTTTTTACCCAACAATTATATTCTCAAGAAACCCCAGATCTTTTAGCTGGATTGGATAATGAGGAAGAGGTTTACCCTGTCACTAATGAGTTCAAAACAACTCAGGTTATTAATCTGCCCTCGCTTATGATGACTGATATTGGTGAATTTGACTTAAAAATTAATCATCGCTTTAATCCTCTTAATTCTGGAGCATATGATGCTTTCGGGTTTGATGTTGCCAATATTAGAATAGGTGGAGAGTATGGTATTGCAAAAGGAATGGTGATTGGACTAGGCCGAAGTAATGTGGCGAAACAAACGGATGCATTTCTAGAGTGCAAACTCTTCAATCAAACTACAGATAATAAAATACCATTTACCGCCATCCTCTATGCTGGCTCAGCCTATACAGCTCAAAAATATACATTCACGCAAACTGAAAGTGGAAGAGAAGTTGATTTTAAATCGAGGTTAGCTTACACCGCTCAACTTGTTTTAGGTAAAAAGCTTTCGAATAGTTTGAGTCTACAGGTTAGTCCCACTGTATTGCATTACAATACCACTAAGGCCAATACTTCAGATGACAAATTTGACAATACACTCATGGCTGTGGGTATAGCAGCACGTGCCAAAATAACTACCCGCACTACTTTTAATGCAGAATGGATTCCAGTCATTGGGAATAATGGAAATTATAAAAATGCTTTGAGTATTGGTTTTGATATTGAAACTGGAGGTCATGTTTTTCAACTTCACTTAACCAACTCAAGAGGAATGTCACCTTACCAATACATCGGAAGAAACGACCAATCTTGGGGAGATGGTGGAATTCATTTTGGCTTTAATATTTCAAGAATTTTTAACATAGTCAACCATGAGGAGTAACCTATTTATTAGAACCAAAATTTACCATATAGGTAGCTTAGGTTTTTAGCTTATTCTTTTTTGCACTTGGAAAAAGAATATTGTTTAAAATTAATCGATATCCTGGAGAATTTGGATTTAGCGCCAAATCTGTAGGAGGCTCTCCAACCATGTGCTGGTAATCTTCCGGGTCGTGACCCCCATAAAAAGTAAACGTTCCTTTTCCCATCTCGGAATGAATATATTTTGCTTCATTTAACAAGACATTTTCTCCCATGATTAACACATTGCTCTTCACTAAAGACTTTTTAAAAGCCGTTGTTTGGCCCATAAACCCTTTGATGGTTCTCGTGTGGTTTTGGCATAGTATTGTGGGAACAACATCTGCTTTTGCAGAATAATCAAACAGCGTAAAAATATCTGTTTCTTCCGTAACACCTCTGACTCGTGGATCTGGGTTCACATCAATATCACTAAATTCATATTCATAGATATTTTGGCTTAAAGTAAAGTCTTTAAAAGCAAAGGTGTTTTTATAATTTAATTTTTGTTGGCAATTCTGATCAATGGGATCCCCATCAAACACCGAGTGGCAAATGTCTGTTTCATCTGATGCCAGAGAAATATCATAGGAATCCGTGGCACTGCACATGGCGAATAAAAAGCCCCCTCCTAAGGTAAAATCTCTAATTTTTTGAGCAACGGCCAATTTAAGCTCGCTTACTTTCTTAAAGCCGTGTTTTAGGGCCATAGCCTCCGCTTCGGCCACCTGATCCTGATACCAGGGCTGGCTGCGGTATCCAGCATAAAATTTTCCATATTGACCAGAAAAGTCTTCGTGATGCAAGTGCAACCAATCAAATTCCAGCAAGGTATCACCCAACACTTCATCGTCAAAAATTACGGTATATGGAATCTCTGCATAAGAAAGAACCAAGGTAACTGCGTCATCCCAAGGTTGTTTTGTTTTGGGAGAATACACTGCAATTTTAGGCACAGTCAGTAAACTTACCGTGTTCATATTCTCATCTGGACTAGCTATTTGAGCGCGTATACTATTCGCCTTGGCAGCTGTGATTACTTCATATCCTACTCCTCTTATCCTGCATTCTGTTTCGGCTTCCAAAGTTTGGGAGAACATGAAACTTCCCCCACGGTAGTTTAATAACCAATCTACTTCCTGTTCATTTTCAAGTAACCAAAAAGCAATCCCATAGGCCTTTAAATGGTTTTTTTGACTCTCATCCATAGGAATAAGGATACTGGATGCCTTGGCAACTGCAAAAAAGAGTAGGCTAATTATTGAAAGATATAAACGCATTTATTACCCAAAAATACGAATAAGATGCCAAAAATGATGCTGGTGAGGCCATAAATGACTAACATTTGCCATTGCGCTGCTTTAACATATTGATACATTTCCATTCCCAAGCCTGAGAATGTGGTAAATGCTCCAAGAAAACCCGTAATTAGTAGAATACGCAACCACTGGGCATCAATAATGGTAGAAAACAAACCAATTAAAAAACAGCCGAGCATATTTACGGTAAAAGTGCCCCAGGCAAAATGATTCGTATTAAAGGGCAAACTTAAGCTCAGCCCAAATCGCACCATTGCACCACTGGCTGCTCCAATACCTAAATACACTATTTTTATCCATGAATTCATAGAGATACTCTCTTTATTGAGTGCAATACATGCGTTATTTTTTGTGTTTCCGTATTGAAGATTCCTTGCTCCGTCAATTCATCTATCCGGACTCTTCCACTGGCATGTATTATTTGGTTCTTATTGAGGAGGATGCCTACATGTGTGATTCTTTCATTTTGAGAAAAATAGACCAAATCGTTAACCTGATGGTCGCCAAAATCAATTCTTTCCCCTTCCATGGCTTGTTTGCTGGCATCTCTTGGAAATTTCTTCCCTGCTATTTTCATACAAACTTGTACCAGACCACTGCAATCTATGCCATGTATGGAGCGACCACCCCATAAATAGGGCGCGTGCAAAAACTGCTTTATAGCCTGCTCCCCTATCTTGGAAAGGTTTACTTGATCTGAAGCAGTGGAATTATTTTCTAATAAAAGGCGCTCTTCGCCCAATGTTATATAAGACCCGAGCAACTCCCCGCCTACTGGAACATAAATTATACCGCCTTTTCCCGTGTATCGTGTGTTTTTATTCAGAGATACTTCAGTTTTTAAAATATCTAAACTCTCGAATACGTACTCTTTTCCTACCCAACCTATATAATGATCATATTCTAGCTGAATTTTAAGCCATTCTTCCGTTTCTTCGAGCACTTTGGCTGTTTCTCCAAAAAGCAAGGAGGTGACGTTTTCAGAAGCAGAACTTGGTTCATGGCGAACCGGGACCCAAGAATTAAATGTGGTAACTTTAGCTATCATAAGAGAGCCCTACAAATGTAGTCTTTCTTTTCTATCAAGAAGTACCTCTGTAGTTTCTTCATGGTCTGGATCAGGCACACAGCAGTCTACAGGGCATACCGCTGCACATTGCGGTTCTTCATGAAAACCTGTGCACTCTGTGCATTTATCAGGTACAATAAAATAGATTT
>JAURQA010000019.1 GCA_030836345.1 Bacteroidota bacterium | reverse complement strand
ACCGCTGAACTAAACAAAGTAGACAAGAAGTTTCAAAACCTTGTCATCTCAGGATTGGGTGGTTCAGGTATAGGGGGAACCATGGGGGCTCAGCTAGCGCTCGATCAACTGAGTATTCCCAGCTATGTGAACAAAGATTATCACTTACCTAGTTTTGTGAATGGACATAGCCTAGTTGTTTTATGCTCTTACTCTGGAAACACTGAAGAAACCTTAAGCGCTTTTGAGGAAGCGGAATCGAAAGGCGCAGAATTAGTTTGTATAACAAGCGGAGGTAAACTTTTAGAGATTGCCAAGAATAAAGGAATCAACCACATTCAAATTCCGGCAGAATATCCACCAAGGGCAGCGTTTGGTTTAAGCTTCACACAGCTTCTTAAAGTACTAGAACATTATAATCTAATCGATTCAAGTCTGCTTAATCAGATGGAAGCGGTGCCAGCCTTTTTGAGAGATGAAGAAGAATCTATTCAATCTTTAGCCAATGAAATTGCCGACAAATTCATGGGCAAAACACCAATTCTGTACTGCGCTGCTGAAAATGAAGGGGTGGCCGTTAGGTTTAGACAACAGATAAATGAAAACGGAAAGATGTTATGCTGGCATCATGTATATCCAGAAATGACGCATAATGAACTCGTTGGTTGGACGATCAAAAATGAGGATCAAGCTGTTTTGTTTATGCGAACATCACACGACCATATTCGCACTCAAAAGAGAATGGATATAACAAAAGAGGTTTATGCTAAGTATACTTCAAGCATCCTAGATCACAACGCGAAAGGCAGTAACAAACTAGAACAATCGATTTATTGGATTCATTTAGGCGATTGGGTGAGTGTAATGCTAGCAGAAAAGCGAGGTCTTGACCCGGTTGAAGTGGATGTTATTACTCACCTTAAAGGAGAGCTTGCAAAATTTGAATCCTAAAAGAAAGGTTCATTTCAAAGACCTTGGTCTTGTTGATTATAAGGAGTGTTGGGACCTTCAAGAGCGGCTCAACAAATCTACTGTTTCAATTAAGACTCAAAATTTCAAAAACCCATCAGCAGAGCAGGAAACAGAAGATACACTCATCTTTTGTGAGCACCCCCATGTGTATACTTTAGGCAAAAGTGGAGATGAAAAAAACCTACTCCTTGATGAAAAGGGCCTATTGGAGTACGATGCGGTTTATTACAAAATCAATAGGGGTGGAGATATAACCTACCATGGACCGGGGCAGTTGGTCGGATATCCAATTTTTGATCTTGATTATTACTTTACCGATATCCATAAGTACTTGCGTTATTTGGAGCAAGCAATCATAGAGGTGCTCGCAACATATGACATAGAAGCCGGAAGGGTAGAAGGCCTTACAGGGGTTTGGATTGATGGTCAAGACCCCGATAAAGCACGCAAGATTTGCGCAATTGGCATCCGTTGTTCTCGATGGGTTACTATGCATGGATTCGCATTCAACATTAATACAGACATGTCTTATTTCAAACACATCGTCCCATGTGGTATTGACGACAAGGCGGTTACTTCTATGGAGCAGGAATTGGGGCAGAGGCTCGATTTTGAAAAGGTTAAACAAAAAGTTCTTCTCAAGCTTCAAGAACAGTTCGTTTTCGAACTAGCTTAAATCATTAAGAGTTTAGTTTTTAAAAATGTCTTCCAGCTCGATGGACAGGAAGAAGTGTGTACTCACATGAAGGGGCATATAGTATTTAATACTATAAGTAAATAAAATTAATTACCTTGCTAGCCCTACAAACTTAAATTATGTCCAAAACCACTCGATTTGTAATGCTCATTGCCTCCATAGTTGCCGTAGGAGGATTATTAATGGGTTTTGATGCCTCAGTAATATCAGGTGTTGTAAAATTTATTGAAATAGAGTTCCAGCTCACTAAACTCGAATTAGGCTGGGCGGTTAGTTCTCTAACCTTAACTTCTACCTTGGCGATGCTTGCAGCAGGACCTATCAGCGATAGGTTCGGTAGGAGGGTTACTTTGAAGTGGGCTGCTACATTTTTTATTGTTTCAGCGATATTATCAGCAATTGCCCCTAATTTCATCTTCCTTGTTTTCGCGAGAATGCTTGGAGGATTTGGTGTTGGAGCAGCGCTAATAATTGCCCCAATGTATATAGCAGAGGTTTCTCCTGCAAAATTGAGAGGAACCATGGTATCCTTTAATCAGCTCAATATTGTGGTGGGTATTTCCGTTGCGTTTTTCACTAATTATTTGATTTTGTCATATGGCGACTCTGATGCTTCCTGGGTTGAGTCACTTGGGATTAATAAATACAACTGGCGATGGATGTTAGGCTTAGAAACACTACCTGCCATACTTTATTTGGTTGCTTTGTTTTGGGTTCCTAGAAGTCCGCGTTGGTTGATAATGCAGGGAGAGAAAAAAGCTGCAAAACAAGTTTTCGAAAAGGTTAATCATGATCCAGTTGCCATTGAAAAGCAAATCATGGCAGTTGAGGAAAGTCTTCAATCGGAAGGCCAAGATCACGGAATGAAATTGAAGGACCTATTCCGACCGGCATTAACCTTAGTGATTAGCATTGGGGTTGTAGTTGCCATTCTGCAACAAATTACAGGAATTAATTCCGTCTTTTTCTATGCTCCTATGATTTTTGAACAGACGGGAATTGGCACAGACGCGGCCTTTATTCAGGCAATTTTAGTTGGCCTGACGAACTTAGTTTTCACCATTTTAGCCATGCTTACCATAGATCGCTTTGGACGTAGGCCTTTGCTTAGTATCGGGGTTATGGGAATTGCCCTAAGTATGTTCTTATTGGCCTATGGGTTTTCACAAGCTAGCTATGAGTTAAAGTCTACTGAAATACCAGGAATGAGTGAAGAACTAAGGCAAAAAATCGAACCTATGGTTGGTGTGGTTTATTCCTCCGATATTGAATTCAAAGACGCGATTATTGCGACCATTGGAAATGATGATGCGGTGGTATATGAAAGCGCGATTATTACCAACTCTACAGACTTAGACCCAATGCTCATTCTAATCGGGGTACTGGCATTCGTAGCGTTCTTTGCCATGAGTTTAGGCCCAGTAATGTGGGTGTTGTTCTCAGAGCTATTCCCTAATTGGATTAGAGGATTGGCAATTTCCTTT
>JAURQA010000249.1 GCA_030836345.1 Bacteroidota bacterium | reverse complement strand
TAAAAAGGTGGCCTTGGCTACCTTATAGTTGGTTCCAAACCGAAACACAGGCTTCTCTACTTTAGTTCTGCCCATTTCAAAATATTCATACCGCGCACCTATTCCAGTCCTCCATCTTTTCTTATGATACTCTAACTGAGCATAAGAGGCCACATTTCGGTTTTTTTGGGAGCCTTTATACAGGGGCGAGGATGTTTCGCTCCCCATGCCAACCAATCCAAGGTTTATGGTGAAACTAGAATTCAGATAATGTTTGAATTTATATTCTGTATACAAGAGACTGCTTCCATTAGAATTGTCCGTATTGGGATTGTCATCTTCTACCCGGTTATTTACAAGAAAAAATCGTGTAATTAGTTTATGTGTACTTTTTCTTCGGTGGAATACAATGTATGGGTCAATGGCTAGGCGTGTTCCATATGTATAGTTATAACCGCTATCTAGCGAAGTATATGGCAGGGTTCCACTTTCCCATAGCAAAAAGGAGCCTGATCTGCCGTATTGCATACTTTGGTTGCTCCCATAGCTCAAGCCTTTAATTTTTTTTGAGTTTCGTTTGTATTTAAATCCAAACCGACCTCTTCGATCTTTTTCGTTTAGGCGATACCCATCGTCATTAAAAAAATTCCAATGAAACACCATATCATTTTGTTTTTGCCTAGTGGCGTAATAGCCCATGAGTCCCGTTTGTGTTTGTGGATTATTGCTATAAGCCTGCGATGCTACAGGTGGTTTAGAATAGAAACCCATATTGCTGCTGATACTCAATTTATCTTTATCTCCTGCTTCTATGGTTCTTAGGTTTAAGACTCCATTCAGTGCAGATGAACCATAAACAACGGATCCAGCGCTTTTTATGAGCTCTGCTCCAGCCGTTATTTCTTGGGGCATAAAGCTCCATGCAGCGCTTCCTGCATCTCCGGAAAGTAGTGGTATTTCATCTACGGCAATCAGCGTCCTGCTACCCGCGCCATAACTCCAACCGGCCCCATTTCGTATATTCAGTTGGTTATCTGTAATGCTTATCCCTGGCATTTGATCTAAAATTTCTGAATATGTATTAGTTACTTTATTTTGGAGCAGGTATGGTTTGAGAATAGAGGTTGAAACCGTTGCGTTTTGCAAGGCCATCTTTTCTTTATTTATCCCAATGATCACCGCATTCATCAGTTCGTTTTGCGGATATATAGTAAATTTAAAAACGCCCCTAAAAATTCCTTTTTTGAACGTTTTGGAAAAGGTCATTTTGTTATCAAAGCGAGCCTTTATAGAAAATACTTTTTTTGATGTCTGGTAGTATTCTTTCACAAACGAGTAAACGATCTCCTGACCAATACTGTCTTTTAAAACTAAATCCTTTGCTTTTAGGACCTGTCTGTTTAAATCGATAAATTGAAATTGAGTTACTTGTGGTGAGACACTCTGAGCGAGTGCGCTGTTTTTATAAATTAAACCATGAAAAACAAATAAACCGACGAGGAGTCTCATAAAAAGTGTATTTTCGTTATACATAAACAGATAACATTCTACAATGATAAGAAAGATTTTATTAAGTGCCGTCTCAATTTTTTCGATCAGCCTTTCACAGGCTCAGATATGTACGCCCGATGCTAGCCTTATGGTAACAGGGCTTTCGCCTGCTGCCTTGCCCAATGGACAGGCAAATGTAAATTATGAGCAAACCATTACTGTTCGACTCTTTAAAGATACAACTGCAACTTTGGGAACAGCTACCATACCGGTTAAGCTGGATTCAATGCTCTTAATTGGTATTGTGGGATTGCCCACAGGTCTTTCTTACCAATGCTTGGCTCCAAATTGCCGCTTTTTGCCCTTGGTGAACACCTGTGTAAAAATATCGGGGACCACTTCGGAGATTGACTCTTTTCCCTTAGGTATAGTTGTACGAACCTATGGTAAGACGAGTTTATTACCTTTACCACCCCAGACTGACACGATCCGACAATTTTCAATAGTAGTTGAAGGGTCTAGCGCGGTTCAAAATATTGAAACCCAAGTTCAACTATTTCCGCAGCCTGCCAGTCATTCTTTAAATATTACAGGGGTTCCAATAGGTTTGGAAACATGGGTAAGCGATATGCAAGGAAAAAACCTTAAACTAAGCGCAGTTAGAGAGGGAAAAGCCTTAATTTTGCCCATAGAAAATCTTCCTGCAGGGATGTATTTATTTCATTATGGAAACCGCAGCGCCAAATTCATCAAAGAATAACGTACACTTTACAATTTCGAAGTCTAAGGCAGAAATGCCGCATCTCCTTATTGGCTCAGCCTTAACAGGTATAATTGGCTTGTTTCACTATGGTTTTTTTGAGTGGACTGGTTTTTTTGCATCCGTTGCAATTTTGGTAAGTACGGGGCTTTGGGCCTTTTTTCGATATAGAGGAACCTATTTTGTGGAGGCCGATGGGGCGGGGATTCGTTGGAGAAGCAATGTGTTATCCAAGTATAAGAATATTCCTTGGCAATATGTGCAACGCATCGATTATTTGGAGTATGAAGTAAATTTTGAACTCAAAGAGTCGGGGCAGGTGATTTCTTTTGGAACCAGTGCTATCACAGATCAAGAAGCCGAGAATCTTAAAGAGGCAATTTCTGCTATTCTTACCGAAAGAGAAGATGGATTACAGGATTAAATTTAATGCCATTAGGGATTTAGCCGATGCGCGTTTTGCCGCCTCAGTAATGGCGGAATGGATGGGTTTCTCTGTGGGCAAGTCAACCGATTTAGGTATTCCACAGATTATGGAAATTTACAACTGGTGTTCTGGGCCAAAATTGACCTTGGAACTGGCTAAAGAGTTAGATTTGGAACAGGTAATGACCTATTGCAATGCCTTACAGGTAGAGGCAATAGAATGCAATTCCGTTCAAAAAGAAGCGCTAGAAGGAAGGCTACAAAACATAGAATACATCCTTACTGAAGGGGATTCGGGCTTAACACATCTAATTCACGGAAAAAGCCCAGAAAATATACTTCCTTTACTAAATTTAGTTGCAGATGATGTTTTAGATGCGGACATTAAGCAATTTAGCATGACTTGTTTTGAAGCCAAACCAGATCAAGAAGCAGGAGAAAAAGATTTCACAACATTCTATGATTTTTTTGAAGGTTTAGGTGTTTTGTAATTATAAGGTTCATTGATTTGATGAACAATAAAGACGTTGTTTATTAGCCTTAATTAAAAAGTCAACAAGTCTATTGATTCCTCTGGACTAAGGATAGTACTTTGCGATAACTGAAATCACTACAACAGCAAGACTTTAAAGCATTCCGCTTTTATTTTTAATACATACATGCCTTTCCTAAAACGATGGGCTTCGATGGAATGACTTTTCCCAATAAACGTAGATTGGTATACCTTACGACCATTAATATCAAATAGCGAGATGGGTTTGTTTTGGTTTAAGGTAGCATGAATGTTAATTGCGCCTTTGCTGGGGTTTGGAAAAATTAAAATAGGGTTAGTTTGTAAGGAATGAGTAGTATTTATACAAGGCTTGTATTCTATTCGTATCGTTTTAGACTGAAGGCATCCATTGGTATTGAGGGCGTCAATAACATATATGCCACTATCCTTAAAAATATAATCATTACTGACTAACTCTGAATTGATAAAATAGTTTAGATTGGGCTCTAGCTTATAGACGATAGGTTCCTTTGCGCATACGAGGGTATCTCTAAAGTGATTGAGGCTAGGTTGCTCATATTCTTCTATGAATAAGCTGTCCGAAGACGAACATCCATTGCTGTTGGTTACCGAAGTATAATATGAGCCTGCTTGAAATATAGTCAAGGCATTTCCGTTTTGTTTTTTCCCATTGACCGTGTATTCTTCCATGTTGGGCGGAAGGAGGAGCTGAAGAGTATCGTTTTTACAAAACCCAGTGTCCTTTCCCAATGAATATTTTGGCTCAGGATACTCACTAGTTCTGATGGTATCGGTGTACGAACAGCCAAAGGAGTCAATAAGCCCAATGGGATAGTTTTTATTTGAATACACATTTAACCCATCGATAATAACCTGAGAATTATATGTCCAGCGGCTAAAACCAGTTGGCTTTGGAAGGGTTACAAAAGAGTTCTCACATGGGATAGGCTTTAATTTAGGAAGCGCTATTGGGGGGTGCTCTGTTATTGTTAGCGTATCAGATGCAATGCAACCAAAGCTATCTTCAACAGTTAGTATTAGTTCACCAGCTGGCATTGTATAGCTTCTACCAGCAGAAGTTCCATTCCAGGTATAAGCGGAATAGGATCTAGGTGTTTTGAGTAAAGTATCGGCTCCAGAGCAAATAGCAAAGTCTTCGGGGAGTTTAACCTTTGCTTTATAAAAAAGGATATTTAAGGTGTCTTTATAGGCACACCCTGCTTTGCTCTGAACGTTGAGTATGGCCTCTCCTGAGCGTGAGGCTTCAAAACGATGACCTTTAATAAATTCTGAACGGTAGTTCCAGAAACAAATGGGGAATTGAATGCTATTTATATTGGTTTTGAATGTATCTCCAAAACAAAGGCTGGTGTCATTACCCAGCTTAGGAATTTGAACCTCATCAGGAATAAGTTTTACCCTTAGGGTATCATTCTCCTTACAACTGCTTTTGGAGTATTTAATGATTAGTGAAAAAAGCTCTCGCTCTTTCCCCTTGATGGAAATTTTTGATGTAGAAAAGGTGTCTTTGGTTAATAAACGAGTCCAGCTATATTGAGAGCCCGCTATGGAATCTTCACCTATAAAGATGGAACTGTTCTTACACCCAGAATATTCGTTTAATACCTTATGATATTTTATGGCTTGATTGTAAAAACTAATGAGAGCTGTGCCAATTTTGTTTTTTACCCAAGGTTGCACTCTACTCAAACCATCATAGGATAATCCTGTAATGGAGCAGCTGCTCTTGTTCAGCGTGAGAACAATGGCATTGTTTTTAATTTCCCCCTGAGTGATCTCAACAGAGGGGTCTCCTTCAATCTTAAATAACCTATAAAAGCCGGGATCTGTAAACACCATATCTTGGGGATGTGTAAGGCGGAGCGTTATTTCTTTTTTAGAGGCATCGCTATAAAAGCAATCCTGAAGGTTTGGAGGGTCAATATTTGTACGATGCGTGCTATTATAAAAGTCTCTTGCAGCGAGAGCTGCTATTTGAAGCCCCAATTCCTTATATCCTTTTTCAAATTTAAAATGACACCCATCATGTCCGTTTAAGCCATTGCTGCTAATGGTTTGACAGTTTGGTAAGCTAAATTCGAATTGCCTTTGAAACTCGCGCAATTGCATGCTGGGATTTCCACATCCGTTGCGCACTTGCACTATAAATAATTTTTCGAAGTTGGGAAAATCCTCGGACCAAAACCTATGAAGGTTCCTGATATTGGTGTCGTGTTTTATGGCGAATGATCGGTCACTTTCTCCTTGATAGAAGAAGATACCCCTAACTTTATCTGTTAATTGAGCCCTTCTAACTCGACTGAGTAATCGGCCATAAATAGTATTGAGGTTTTCGGGATTAGTAGGATCACGTTGGTGCAAATCACTGCGTGTACCGCCCACGCCTCCATTTAATATGCAAATGGGAATGCCAAAGGAATCTAAGAGAGACCGGGCCATTACTAAGCCCCATTGACCCACACTTCCAGATCGGTGGGCCGCGTCTCCGATGGCTTGATGCCAAAAGCTATCGGCAAAACAGGTGTTTTTATTTGTGCTGCTGTTGCCAAAACTTCGTATATATTTATCTTTAAATGCATCGGAATGAATTCCAGCACCTGAAAAGTTATTGGCGACGGAATTGCTTTGTCCCTGAATAAGATATACATCGCCTACCATGAGGTTGTTTATTTGTTGGCTATAATCAGTGCTACCTTTTAAAATGTATTTGATGCTATAGGTAAACTTGCCGGCTGTTAATGTAATGGGTCGTTTAAATTGTGCTCTTCCATTAAGAAATTGTAAGTTCATGCGATAGGTTCGCTCTAAGTAATTATTTCTGTAAACCTCAAAGGTGATGGTAGTGTAGGCAGGATCAGTAACGATGCCTTCGATATCATACCGAGCCGTATTTTTATTTAGATCTCTTGCCAAAAAAGTACCTTCCTTTGGCACCTGTGTAAAGCTAATTTGACCCTTTAGAGAAACCGAACAGAGAAGTAGTATTAAAATTGTTAGCCTGAATAGTTGATTCATCGGAGGCTTTATCAAATTAAAACCATGCGCATAGAACCAGAAAATATTTGGTCTTTGAAATGTGAGATTTGGAGATGTTTTGATATTTCGAAAGTATGAAAAAAAGCCATAGGAAGCAATTAGTTTTATTTGCCTCTCGCTTGGTGCTTCACCCTATGAAAGGCCAATTCATTTAAGTTACCCTTTCTTTTTTTGATTAAGTAGGTTTTCTTATCGCATCATACAGTTGTAATAAACGTGTTCTATTTATATCATAGACCCCACGCATTATGCGGGGTGCAAATAGTTGTGTTAATTGAATTTGCTCTAAATCACACACTACAAGCTCTTCTTCTTGATTAGAATAGCTGATGGCATCTTGCATGGCGTCGATCACTACTGATAAATTTCGACCGATACTTTTGCCATTATATGCCCAATCGGGCCTTTGGGCTTTATCTTCTGGCCTGCTGTAAATCGAAACCAATTCAGAAATCTCGTCTTTATGCTTATCAATCACATATGCAGAGGCGTTGTGCTCTTGGACCCCTCCATCCCAAAAATAATCATCCCCAATTTTAACCGGCTCGCAGTAAATAGGAATGGCAGAAGATGCCACAGTGTATTTAAGGAACAGTTCATAGGTTAACTTCTTCATATTTATTAACTCAAACCTGCGTTTTGTAATATTGTAAACACCGCAATACAACTCTTTTTCTTTTTGATGCTTGAAATCCTCCCATCGGTCTACGGGAAGAAACGTTCGTATGGTGTTTTCTAAGCCTTTGCAGGTTCCAAAGCTACCCATTGTTAAACCCCTCAAGTATGCTATTGCCGATATTTTGCCTTTTTTATTTACGGGTACAACACCAAAAATATCGGAATATTCAAGGCTTTTGGCAAGATATTCTGCTTCATCTAACTTATTAAAAGCCCATGCTATACTTGTTATTATTCCAGAGCTCACACCAGCAAATATATCTGGTTTATACCCGCTGTCTCTTAGGTTTTGACAATGGGCAATGTGTGCCACTATTTTGGTGGCTGCGCCACTCATCGATACTATTTTTAAGCCCATGGTTTATTTTTCTCTTAATTTTATACTCAAGCAGTTTTTAAAAGTGAGGGTTTGCCTTTTTACTGAAGATCTTCTCGAGGACATCGCTGCCCTTTCATATGGTTTATTTCAATTTGAGGTTTCCGCAATGAATTTTCTACTGCGATTATAGCTTCCTAGAGGGTTTGTAACCAATTGCTTAGGATAACACATGTCTTTTTCAGGACAATTGCAGCATATCACAATAAATAAATTTGACTAATATCAGTAGAATATAATTTTCAGTACCCTTGAGAAAAGATATCCATCATGTAAAAAGGTTGTCTAAAATTAAGCCCCGAACGGCTATAGTGTGGGCAAAGAAATCAGCCTCCCCAGCTTTCCCTATCTAGGCTTCTGTAATGAATGGCTTCTGCAATGTGTTCCGTTCTAATATCTGAGCTAGCAGCCAAATCGGCTACCGTGCGGCTTACCTTTAAAATGCGATCGTAGGCTCGGGCGCTGAGATTAAGCTTTTGCATGGCTGTTTTTAAGAGTGTGGCTCCGGCTTTTGATATTTGACACACCTCTTTTACTTTATTGCTAGGCAAACTGGCGTTGGAGTATATCGATGCAGAGGAACTGTACCGTTCCTGCTGAATAATCCTTGCTTTTTCTACTCTTGCTCTAATGGTAGAACTGGGGTCTCCTTTTCTGTCTTGTGCAGTTAATTCATCAACGGAAACGGGGGTTACTTCAATATGAGTATCTATTCTATCCAACAGAGGGCCGCTTATTTTACTGAGGTAGCGATCCACCATTCCGGGCGCGCAAATACAGTCTTTTTCTGGATGATTATAAAACCCGCAAGGGCATGGGTTCATAGATGCGACCAGCATAAAGTTGCAGGGATATTCTACGGACCATCGGGCGCGAGAAATGGCAATTTGCCTGTCTTCCAAAGGCTGCCGCAATACTTCCAAAACACTGCGTTTAAACTCAGGCAGTTCGTCTAAAAACAATACGCCATTGTGAGCCAAGGATATTTCGCCGGGTTGGGGATTTTGACCGCCACCCACCAGGGCTACATCGCTTATGGTATGATGTGGCGATTGGAAAGGCCGCTGAGATACCAAGCCTTTTTTTGCGGGTAATTTTCCAGCTACCGAATGTATTTTGGTGGTTTCTAGAGCCTCGTGCAAGTTCATGGGAGGTAAAATGGTTCCCAGCCGTTTGGCAAGCATGGTTTTGCCTGCCCCTGGAGGCCCAATGAGGATTACATTATGTCCGCCAGCAGCAGCAATTTCCATGGCTCGTTTAATGCTTTCTTGACCCTGAACATCTTTAAAATCAACGGTAAAATGATCGTATGCATTGGCAAACTCCTCCCGTGGGTTTGAGGCAGTAGGCGGTATCTCTTTTTTCCCTTGAATAAAGAGGGCTAGATCTTCTAAATTCTCAATTCCAATTACATCCAATCCTTGAACAATAGAGGCTTCTTTTGCATTGTGTTTTGGGAGAATAAATCCTTTAAAACCGTCTTTTTTGGCCTGTATTGCCATGGGCAATGCGCCCTTCATGGGAGCCACTCCGCCATCCAGACTCAATTCACCCATAATTAGGTAATCTTTTAGGTTATCCCCATTTATTTGGTAGCTTGCTGCTAAAATGCCAATGGCAATAGGCAGGTCATAGGCGCTTCCCTCTTTCCTCAGATCGGCGGGTGCCATGTTTATCACTAATTTTTGACGAGGCGGAGTATATCCACTGTTTTTAATAGCTGCTTCGGTTCTAAAAATACTCTCTCGCACCGCATTATCGGGCAGGCCAATAATAAAGGTTCCAAAGTTATCGGTGGGGGGAGAAGCGTTTACTTCTACAATAATTTGTTTGGCGTCAACGCCGTGAACAGCGCTTCCGTAAACTTTCACGGTCATAGCTTATTTAAATTTAGGGGGCATTTTAGATTTTTTGAATTGAATTAGTGGTGTAAATATAATACCATTTTAAAAAAGTAATTAAATTATATTGTATTTATAAATAAAATACATTAAGTTTGATAAACCAATTTTATGAAAAAGTTATACATATTTACAATATTAGCTTCTCTCTTGTTTCTTGGAAGCTCATTTAAAAGCCCTAAAAGTTCAGGTTATTTTTCTCAAATGGAAATTATTCAAAATTCTTCGATTGATAATATTGAAACGATTGATAGAGCCTATTCAGGTGCGGCTTGTATTGTTCAAGTTACTATGGGAGACAGTTCTGTGGGTATGGCAGGTACTAAGTGTATTCCTAGAAAAGGAAAGTGTAAAAAATCTCGTGGTTGTGAAGCTGTTACAACGGTAAAAGAGCAACTAAATGCACAAAATTCCGCAACAGGCGTCACGATTGAAGATTGCCAAAGATGGGCAGATGCGCATGCGCAAGATTTAATTATAAGAGGTTATTACGATGATGCAGATTATCCAATAATCTATCAATTTGCATTTAATACACTTGTAAGATTCTACAAACAATACCATCCGCGCAGACATTGAAAATAGATGATTTAATTATTGGTGCAAGCTTGGTAATGGGAATATTAATGTCAGGGTGCACCAATTCAGTTAATAAGGATGTAAAAATTAAAGTCGCGGACTACGATTCTTTTCCACGACTAGTGCCTACGGATGCGAGTCTCTTTTCCTATTATCAGAAAGGAGATAGAAACCTCAAGGTTCAATATAAGACGCTTCAAAAAGTATTTTTTGTAAAACAAAGAACAAAACCTCTAAAGGAAATTCAGACGAAAGACTTGCTCGCTTTTGGTATTATCGACCAAG
>JAURQA010000248.1 GCA_030836345.1 Bacteroidota bacterium | reverse complement strand
TTCTTTCTATAAATATCCTTTCCATCAATAAGAATTTCACCTTTTTTATGGAAGATGTCAATATAATCATTCATGCGATTGAATAAGCGTAGAAAAGTTGATTTTCCGCAACCAGATGGCCCGATTAGTGCAGTTACAGTATTACTTTCTATGGGCATATTCACATCTTTTAAAACTTGTTTTTCGCCATAAAAAACATCAACATTTTTGGCTTCTATTTTAAAGGATGAATTTGATTGGGATTCTGGCATGGTTTTATTAATTCAATCGTATCTCTATTTTGTTTTCAAATGTAAGACTAATGAGACTTTTTCTTAGCTTTAATTCTAATGTAAACTGCAATTCCGTTCATTACAAAAACAAAAGCAAGTAATATAATAATGGCCGCAGCGGCATTAATGGTAAAACCATGCTGAGGTCTTGATATCCAGTTAAAAATTTGAATCGGCATGACGGTAAATTCGTCCATAGGTGTTTTCGCAACAAATGGAACATAAGCCAAAGCTCCAATTACTATAAGAGGTGCAGTTTCACCAATAGCTCTTGCCAGGGCCAGAATAATTCCGGTAATTATATTGCTTAAAGAAGCTGGTAAAATTAAATTCCAGATGGTTTGCCACTTGGTAGCTCCTAGCGCGTAGGACGCTGTTCGCGTGGTTAGAGGCACTGCTTTGAGCGCTTCTCTTGTGGCAACAATAATAACGGGTAAAATAAGTAAGGAAAGCGTAAAGCTACCCGCTAGCAAACTTCCTCCAAGACCCGCTAGACGTACAAAAATTTCTAATCCTAAAATACCGTAAATAATACTTGGTACTCCTGCTAAATTGGTGATATTTATCTCAAGCAAGTTCGCAAACCAGGATTTTTTCCCGTACTCCTCTAAATATATGGCTGCAGCAATTCCTAGAGGGATTGCAATTATTGCAGTTAATCCAAAAATCCAGAGAGTACCCGTCCAAGCTGTAAGTATTCCTGCTCTTTTAGGTCGGTATGAAGGCAGATTTGTTAAGAAATCCCAGTTTATTCGAGACACCCCATCATTAATAATTCCGAAAAGGAAGACGCCTAAAATGAAAATACCAAAGAAAGTACAGGTGACCCCGAAGTACTTAAAGGCTTTATCCCTTATTTTATTTCGTTGGAGGTTATTCATATTTCTGTTGATACCTTTTATTAATCCAGAAACTAATATTATTCAATAAGAATGTCAGGGCAAATAATGTTATCCCTGCTGCAAATATTGTTTTGTATTCCAAGGATCCATGAGGAACATCCCCCATACTCACTTGCACAATGTATGTGGTTATCGTTTCAACTGGTACAGTTGGATCAAAGGTTAAACGTGGTTGTTGGCCGGCTGCAATAGCCACAATCATTGTTTCTCCAATGGCTCTGGCTAATGCCAAAATAACCGAAGCTATAATTCCGGATGAAGCTGCAGGAATAAGAACCTTGAAAGAGGTTTGTAGTTTTGTTGCCCCCATTCCATAAGAAGCCTCTCTTAAGGTTTTGGGCACTGCCGCTAGGGCATCTTCACTCAGCGATGATATAAATGGAATAATCATAATTCCCATTACAATACCTGGAGATAAGGCGTTAAACCCGGAAAGTCCTGGTATGATACTTTGCAAAAATGGAGTCACAACCACTAAGGCAAAGAAACCATAAACAACGGTAGGTACAGCTGCAAGAATTTCGAGAATTGGTTTTACGGTCTTTCGAATTCCCTTAGGTGCATACTCATTGAGGTAGACAGCAATCGTTAAGCCCATGGGAAGGGCTACGCAAATGGCTATGAGTGTAGTTAAAAGAGTGCCCGAAACCAGTGGCATAATGCCAAAATGTTTTTGGGAAAAAAGAGGGGTCCATTCCTTATCTGTAAGAAATTCCGATATACTTACTTCACTAAAAAAAGAGTAAGATTGAGATAATAGAACCCATATAATCCCGAGAGTTGTAAGCACCGTGATGAGCGCACATGTGAAGAGTATGGACTCTATTATCTTTTCTTTTATACTTTTCAAGTATGGTAGATTTATTTATTCACCTTCCTCAGAAACGGATTCGTCAGTTGAACCGTTTTCTTCTGTTTCTTTCGAAACAGCATTTAAGAAGGCCTCAAATTTAGCCATTTGTTTGGCATATTCATCACTTGGCAGTGGAATATAGCCAACTTCTGTGGAAAGTTTTGGAGCATTTTCAATATAGAAGGTAACAAATGACCTAACTTCCTCTCTCGCTGCTGCCCTACTGTTTAGATATATAAATAGAGGGCGCGACAGTGGAGCGTAAGATCCATCTTTAACAGTACTTAGAGATGGAGAGACAGCACCATTCCCGTTATCCACGCCAACAAGGGTCAGTTTATCTTTATTTTCTTCGTAATAAGCCAAACCAAAGAATCCCAATGCATATTTGTCTCCGGAAATTCCTTGAACCAATACATTATCATCTTCACTAGCTGTAAAGTCGCCTCGGCTTGCTCCACTTTCGCCAACAATAGCTTCAGTGAAATAGTCATATGTTCCAGAAGCAACGCCAGGTCCAAATAAATGAATTTCTTCATCTGGCCAATCTGCTCGGATTTGATTCCATTTTAATATTTTACCTTGAGCAGATGGTTCCCAGAGTTTTTTTAATTCTTCTACTGTAAAGTGGTCTACCCAGTCGTTTTGAGGATTGACTAATACCGCCAAACCATCATATGCAACAGATAGTTCAACATAACTGATATCGTTTTCCTCACAAGCTTTAATTTCTTTATCCTTAATGGGGCGAGATGCGTCTGAAATATCAGTTTCTCCTCTAGAGAATTTTTTGAACCCTCCGCCTGTACCAGAAACACCAACGGTTACTTTGATCTTAGGTTGAACTGATCTAAACTCTTCTGCAACAGCTTCTGTTACAGGATAAACGGTAGAAGAACCATCAATTTGGATGCTTCCTTCCAATTGAACTTCTGCACTAGTTTCTGTGTCGTTACCTCCACAGCTAGAAATTAATAATGCTGAACAAGCAGCAAAGACGTAATAAATTTTTTTCATTTTATGTTAGTAATAATCGAGAGCAAATATATGTGGCCAATGTTACCTTATTATTAAGTTTTTATTTAGAGACACACTATTTTTAAGTCACAGCTTAGACGCAAATATTTCCTCAAATTTATTGAATTTTTTCTGCTTTCCACGCGCCGCTTGGTATCACAGATCCGGTAATTTTCTTATTCCAATTTTTGTTAATGTGGTGGTTGTAGTTTTCCAAAAGGGTTTGTTCTTCATTACTTAATAAGCCAAGCTGAGTTAATAATTCCTGCATAACTGTATACTGAGGCCCCATAGTTCCATCATCAATTTTTATAGAAATACCCAATTTTAATTCTGGAATAACTGCACTATAAACTCCATCGGCTCCAGTTTTGCCAATGACTCGCCCCTTGGTCACCTGCATTAATTCAGTACAGTATCGTTTGTTCCCAGCAATCAAATAGGGGTTTTCTTTGATGGAATCTAAAAGAAGTTGGCAAGCTGAGACTAGATTGCTGTCACCTATTTGTTCAGGCGTACTAAGATTCTTAAACCCAATGGCCTGTTGTTTTATAGTTGCTGAGAATATTGGGGCGGAGCATCCATCAACACCTATCAGCATATCCTCTTGCTCGCATTCATAGAATGCAGAAACCCACTTTTTAATTTCGATATGTAAGGGATGAGTGGGTTCTAAGTAGGTTTCAATTGGCAAGCCTTCTGCTTTACAATAGGCTAAAAAACCAGCGTGCTTACCACTACAATTATTGTGAAGAGCAGTAGGTTCCTCTTGGTTTTTAATCATCTGTATTCGATCTGATCTTAGATTGGGATCTTGAATTCCACATTGAAGATCGCTCGCATGGAGATCGATTTTAGCAAGAATTGCTTCACTTCCCTTAGCATGAATGGGCTCCCCATTATGGGAGGCGCACATCAAAGCAATATCCTGTTTGCTCAGATTTAGAGAACCAAATGATGAGCTGAGTAGTAAGGGTAGATGTTGAAAGTATTTCATGGCTGATCGCGGGTAACAGACTTGATTAATATCACCCACAGAATAGAGAAGTTCTCCAGATTCATTCACAACACAAATAACTCCACGGTGAAAGCTCTCAAGAACTTCTCCACGCATAATATGTACTAAAATAGGATTCATTATTTCCGTCTGCGAATTTGCGATGTTTGAATGAACAATCCTAAAATATAAATGAGTAATGACTTATTTTTTGTAAGTCTTCGAGGATCTGTACCGAATCGGAACATCTTCTGTATCATTCCATTTGATTTTTTAGACATTTATAACGAGTAGTAGTAATTAGCCTATCGCATTAAAAATAGCCATTGTATCTTTGCATTTTTAGAAAT
>JAURQA010000247.1 GCA_030836345.1 Bacteroidota bacterium | reverse complement strand
GCTATCGCTCCTCTGGTTTCTGAAAGTTTTTTGGGTCCTGCAGGTAGAAATTTAATGATTTTAACGACGACCCAATCGCTGTTTACTTCATTTAACTTATAAATTTTTCCATCTTTCTTTTGGTACTTTTCATCTGCAAAAACCAATTTTAAAATCTGACTATCACTCAATAAGAAGCCATCCTTAGCAGCATATTTTCCTGCTCTATAATCTGCTTCTAAGCTATTTTTTTTGTTATGATATCTTAAAATACTATCTGTCTTAATTCCATCTTTTACTTGGCAATACACTTTTTTCATATTGGCTTTTGAAGTGGTATTGTAAACCTGCATTTCAAATCTATCGGGCCACATATACTTATCCTTATGCTGCTCATAATAGTTCGCTAATCCGGCAGAATCTGTATTTGACTTATCCCAAACCATAGCTTGCTGACGATTGAACATTAAAATACCTTCTTTGTACTCCTGATAAATATTTCTAAAATCCTCGTTCTTCTCTTCCAAATGATTGTTTTGGTATGATAAGATTTTATCTTTTTGATAGGATACATATAAATTAGAAATCCATTTTTCACTGTTCGATTCTAGTGGTTTCCCTTTGGGATAGTATATTTCTAAAACATCAAGAAATTGACCAAAACTATAGTTTTCTGCTCCCAAACCAAACATAAGTACGTTTTCTAGTTCTATCTTACCCTTTTTTGACTTATTCGCTGGAATCACCTTAAATTCTTCAGGCATTTTTGGAAGATCTGATCTTTTCCATGTACCTTTTTGAAAACTGGAATCTCTGCTTACTTCATTTTTGAAGAAACGCATCAAATCATTCCCATAAATTTCTGAATATTCCTCACGTCTTACCTGATTAATGAGAGACTCTACGGATTTTTTACTACGCTCATCTTTTTGAATAATTGATTTGAGCATGGTTCTCATGGTTTCATAAGTGCCCAGTTTCCTCAAAGCCCCTCTTTGTATAATATTCCATCCTTTTTCTGTCTCAAATGGCTCGGTAATATCTCCGTTAACAGTTAAAGCAAACGCTCTTTGCACCATGTCTTGTTTCTCTAAATCACCTACATTGGCGGCTAGGTTTAAACTACCCATAGATCCTCCTTTGTATTTAGTATTAAAGTCCTCACTATGCTTTCTCACCATTTCCTCGAAGGTTTCTTCACCCGATTTGATGCTGGTATAAATGTCAAAAACCTTTTTCTTAGCTTCCTCATCCGTCAACTTCCCAATATCTCCTTTTCGGATTAAGAGGTTACTTACGTTCAATTCGCCTTCATTTTTTTTGATATCAAGAACTTTAATAATATGGTAACCGAAGGTTGTTCTAAATACATTTGAAATAGAACCAATAGGTGTTGAATAAGCGGCTGTTTCAAATGGATAAACCAATTGTAAGGCTGTAAAAAAACCCAATTTTCCTCCATTTTCACTGGTTCCTTTATCATCGCTATATTTTTTAGCAGCATCTTCAAAGCTTATTTTTTCTGCTCTAATATCTTTCAATATTGCATTTAATTTTAAGAATGCATTCAAGGTATCCTTCTCCGTATAGTTGGCAGGAAACATAACCAATATATGTGCTGCTTTTATGTTGCTCTGCATGCGCGCATAAGCTTCTTTCAAGAGGGCTTCCGTAACTTCCTTATCAATAAGATAGTTTGCAGCTAACTGCTGACGATACATGGCCATCTCCTGACTGTAAGCGTTGGTAGTATCTATCCCATTGTCATAAGCATCCTTTAATTTTAATTTAAATTTTACATATAAATCTAGATACTCTTCCAAATCTTTCTCCGTAATTGTGGCAGTGGAAAGGTCAAGGTTCTTTAGAAATTGGCGCTTAAACTCATCCGAACTTACTGAAATATCCTCAATAGTAAATACATTTTTTGTTTGTGCATTTGAAAGGCTCAGGCCTGCAAAACACACTACGATTAAGATAGTTTTTTTTAATTTTATTAAACTCATTGTATAAAAATTGTATGCAAAAGTAATGAATTGTCTTTCAAATACCCTCACTCTGAAGCCATTTCTACTTAGTAGAATAATGCTCCTTATTTTCTACTTTGTTTTGAGCCAATACTGCAGCCACCGCTCCATTTATTGGTGCCACAACAATTCCAATAAAAGGCAATTGATAAATTAAATTAAACATACACCCAACTCCAATCAATGTTCCCTTATTTTTCCGCATAAAAATCATGCTTTGCCGAACGGATAGCTTTCTTCGCTCTGCCAAGTAATCCATGAGGCTAACCCCCACATAAAAGCAATTTACAATGAAAATAAATAGAGGTATAAATGGGAATATAATTGGGATAAAAAAACCAATAATCCCTAGTCCCAATATTATTGAAAGCTCTGCCGTCAAACTTCTAATAGCAAAGAAAACACCTCGCACTACATCTTTTAGAAACTGAACTAGATCAAATGGAGTTTCCCCATTCGTAAGGATGGCTTCTGTTTTCTCGCTGATATATGCCATTACGGGAGACATTATTATCAGAATAGCATATTTCATGATTTTGGAAAGCAAACTAATAATGAGAAGTTTTATAATCCAACCTGAGAGAAAAATTGTACTTTTCGTTAGAAAAACTCGCATGCTCTGCCACCAATTAATATCTTCTTTAACTAAGGAGATATTTAGGCGAGAAGCAACCCAATTCTCGATATAAGGTGAGGCCCATTGCGAAAAACCAAAAAAAGCAGCTAGAAAGAGAACAAAATAAAGAAGTACTGGCACCAAATACCACCAGCCCATGCCGTTATTAAACAAAAATGGTGTTGCTCTAAAAAAGGCAGAAAATCCTGCTAGCCATTGCCTCAAATTAAACATTTGATCAAATATAAGAAATTCTAAAACACCCTTTAATTATAAAAGTAATTTACTTTCATGCCTTCTTTTACAATGGCATCGAAGGTTTCTTGGCTTTCTATTTTGTATAAACAAATTCCGGCATACGTTTTACCTTTGAGTTGCCATCCAAAATAGCTGGTGTTTTGTTTAATTGGGTATTGAGAAAAAACGGGATAGTCTTGATCACGCGATAAAAAGAACACCTGATCATACTCTTCAAACTTTGCATTTTGTGGTTGAGTCTCATGAGCAAACTTGGTGCCTTTATGCTTTAAACTCCAATAGGAACCAATCGACTCGCCAAGCAGTAACGTTTTTTGTGTGGGTAATTCTTCCTCCATCCAAGCAATAACCTTATGTGGATTTCGTTCCTCTCGATGAATAAGGCCTAATACAACCCGAATTCCAAAAGGAAATAAGAGCATGATCATCACCACAAATTGAATCCATTTATGATTCAGTTTCAACGAAAAATGAGGCAAAACCAGTAGTAAATTAAAAACTAAAAGCATGTTTAGAGATACTGAATATCTGTGATTGGGCATTAAAAAAAGCAACCAAAAGACACTGGTA
This sequence comes from Bacteroidota bacterium, assembly GCA_030836345.1. Taxonomy (GTDB): domain Bacteria; phylum Bacteroidota; class Bacteroidia; order NS11-12g; family UBA955; genus CALKCM01. The sequence continues at coordinate 1,097 of JAURQA010000247.1, read as the reverse complement.
AGTACAGTTAGAAGAACATTTGTTTTAGCTAAAAGGCCGAGCTGTTTCCATTTACTAAAAATCCAAATATGTGAACAGATAAAAATAAAAAACCACCAAAAATCAATATTCCAATAGGTTATATATCTACTGTAGAAATGATTCAATAACTTTTTGAAAAATCCATATTGTGGAACATGAGCTCCAGCAGATTTAGAGAACTGCTTAAAGAATAAAACATAGTCACCGCCAATAAATAGCCAAAAGGCAAGGAATGAAACTATTATGCTTAACAGAGAAAGTACTTTAATTTTTTTTGATGAATGGATAAAAATAAAAACTAAAAATCCGAGTGAAACTAACCACATGGAAGGATGAATCCATGCCAGGGCCAGAAATAGTATAGAAGCAACAAGCCATTTTTTTTGTTGGATAAAGTAAAAACCCCAGGCCATGGCTGCCATTTCAATAATCTCAGGTCTACAACCGCGCATCATTTCAAGGGTTCCTTTATCTAAGAAAAGAACAGCCACAAAAAAATAAGCCATTGGTTTGGGAAGGTTTAGTGTATTTAGACTTTTCCAAAAGCCTAAAGCCGCTGTTATGTATAGTAAAAGAAAAATACACCTCAAGCCCCAAACACTTGGGCCAAATAAAAACAATGCGATAAAGTGGGGTAGTTCTCGTAGGGGTAAATTCACTAAGCATTTTTCCTCACACCCTTGCATTGGCCAAGCAATACTGGCATGTTTTCCGTTTAAAAACCATCGGCCAACAGGCTCCAAGTCCATTACCTCATCTAACCATACAACTGGTAGATACTCTAGGTTTAAGAATAATAAAGATACGCAGAAAAGAAAAAGAAGTTGCCAATATGTATGTGCTTTAAAAATCACAAATATCAAAAAAGGCGAATAACATCGCGCCGCTACAACCTACTACCCTTGCTGCCTTCCGACCCTGGGGGAGTTTGCAAGGAGCTGACCGTGCTATCCGCCTCTGCAAAATTAGGCAAAGTAAATTTGTGAACAAAGGCATTGTTCATTCTTTTTAAGTAAGCTTCTTGCTTTCGTTCAAATAAAAAGCTCAATACCTTAAACCATTAACAGTATGTGAAG
>JAURQA010000246.1 GCA_030836345.1 Bacteroidota bacterium | reverse complement strand
TTCTTAATACCTCACGGCCATTAATATCTCTTAACACCACTTCTTGCATTGTATTCATCGTATTCATATTTCTAACAGTAATGTTGTTAGAAGCAGGAACAGGATATACAGAAACGTCGTCAGATAAATCCAATGTTTTAACACCTACGCTAGCTGTTAAACCTAAACTTACCGCAATTCTTGGGGCAATGTATCCTTGCAAGGTATCTATGTATGCTAAGGCTCTTGTTTTACTCATGAATGGATTGCTTAAAGAACTGTTTCCGTTAATGGTAGTAATATCTTCTTGAGAGAAACGAGGACTAAACGAAAGTACCTGGCGGATGCGAGCGCTATCCCACCATTCCCAAGGGCCACTTCCATTAGCAACTCCATCAATTGGGAATAAGCCTTCAAGACCGTCATTCAATTGATTTGCTCGGAATGTGTAGCTATCGTATACTTTTCCTTTATATGGAGCGTTATTTCCTAATGCATTTTCTTTTTCCATGATAGAATATCCACCACTTACTTCAACCACATTTAATGTAGTTCCAGGTACTTTTACAACACCTGTCTTGTAAGGAGCAAACGGATCATAAATTCCATGAACACAAATTAATGGTATTTCACCAGCATCCATCCATGAAGTATCTCCCATGGCTCCACCAATATTAAAGGCAACCTGAGAATTACTTGTATGGCTAGACCAGTTAGATCGTGCATAAGGAGTGTTAGGAACAATTGGTAAACCCATTCGATCTCCCCAAATGGTATCATTTACCATGATTTCGTTATTATCAAAATCAAAGAACTTATCAATTTTTATTTCCTCTTGATTGTCTAAAGACGCATAAGCAGAAGTTAAATAACCTCCTGTACCTTGACCACCTACACAAATTTTAGTAGAATCAATTTTCCACGTGTTTGAACCCGCTGCATCTCTTTTGAAGTAACGTACAGCAGCACTCAAATCTTGAACTCCTCTGTAGGCTGCATTAATAATAGAGCTTTTTCTACCGGTCTCTGTTGTTGCGCGAGGATTCCATCCTGTACGGTAAGAGATTGAAGCAACTACATATCCTTTTTGTGCAAAACGCATGCACATTTCTACCGTTGCGCTATCATCTCTTCCACCCGTGGCGAGTTGGTTGATATAGCGAGGAAGAAAACTTCCTGTGTGGCAATAAATAATTAAGGGTTTTGCTGCATCTGTATTTTCGCTGCTCACATACATATCCATGTATAATGAATCTAGGGTAGGAACACCGGTTAAAACACTGTATCCATCAGCATAAAAAATGTTGTTTGTTCGTGAAACAGATGCTCTTGTATGAACATCATTCACATACTTGGTGGTTTGCGAGAAACCTGCCGTGGCGGTAACCAATGCGGCGATAAGAAGTAACTTTTTCATCATATTTTTTCTTTTATTAATTTACGAATGTACGTGGTATTTGTCAAAAAATTGCAATTTTTGACAATTCCTTACTTTGGTTCCCAGGTAAGGCTAATGTATGCCATCCTTCCAATATATGGTCCACCATACACTTGGAAGAATTTTTGATTCATTAAATTGCTCGCTCCAATTTTAAGCGTGCTGTTCCATTTACTTATTTCCTTCGAAACTTGCGCATCAAGCATATGGTAGGTGGGTACCTGCCCTGTAAACTGCGGAGAGCCCTCAAAAAGAAAGCCTTTTACCCATTTCCAATTTACATTGAAACCCCAGTGCATAATCTTCATGGATCCCAATTTGCTATTGATATTAGAGCCATTCAGTCCAATATTAAATTTATGCGCAGGGGTGTTAAAAGCTGGAATAAGAGGATCAGAACTTCCTGCTCTATTTAATTCGTTCCAGTTCCAATTCGTGCTAAACATATAATACTTCTTAAAGAAATAATTGATGCCAACGGAGGCTCCATAGGTATATACTACGTCTTTAGAGTTGGTTGCAATCCGATACGCTTGAGCACTTTTTAGAAAATTAGTGGCGGAATCTATATCTGCATCAACTACAATTTTGTATCCAATAAAATCGACATAACGGCTAAAGTATGCTCCTGCATCTAAGGTTAATCTATTCTTAAACAAGACCCCTTTATAACTCATTTCAATGGTTTTTACTTTTTCTGGCCGTATTGCAGCCACACTAGTATTTCCTAAGGTGTCTCTGTTTCGTGTATCTAAGTAATTAATGAAATCATTCACCTCATAGACATTATTCACTCCATTTAAATTACCTAATAATATAGCTCTACCCACATTGTAATAGAGGTATTGGTCTTGTAATGTAGGGTTTCGCACTGCTGAACTCATGCTTGCTCTCCAGGTATTATTTTTTCTTTTGGCGTATACAAAAGAGGCGGCTGGACTAAATAGAAAGCCAAAGTTCTGGTTCTTATCTACTCGTGCGGTTAAATCCACTTTAAGTTTTCGTTTCCAGAAACGTTTTTGCATTCCTCCGTATACACCTGCCTCCCAATTAGTGATGCGGGTTGATCCAGTATCTAAGAAGATGGTTCCTTTGGAATAGGGGGTATAATATCTGCTGCTAAAGCCTACTTTGTATACTGTTTTTGGGCGGATAATGTTCTGTTCTCCTGCCAAATGGTACATGGCACTTTGATCAAAGAAACGGCTTCCAGTGGCAACGCCATCTTGACTGTAGCTATTTTTCCTGGTAATATCATTTTTTAGGGCCTCAAATTCGGGAGTCCCTGGCCTATATCTCTGGTACATAGGATCCACTCTATTTAACCCTTGATAGTCCTTATTAGAGTTTGCGATGTCACGAGTAATGGCATGCCATGCCAATAAGCTATCTCTATTGGCGGTGAGGGCTGCAGCCTGCTTAGTATACCAATCCTTATCCGTTCGTGGGCTCGTGGTAGGGTATCCAGGCAGCCTTCGCACTTTTGCACTAATGTTATTTTGCCAATAATTTCTGTAATCGGAGCCCCAAAAGTCCTCTCTTTTAGCGTGTTTTTGCATAAGAAAGGCGGTATAAACAGCATCGTAGGTATTTCCGGCATCCTCGTTGGTGGCATAAAAGCGCAAAAATGATTTTTTCCCTTTCAGTTCCAACCGGTTTTGAAAAAACAGAATATTATTCAAGCTATATCTGTTGTCTCCTTGGTAAACTGTATTTCCTGTACCAAAGTTAAACCCATACTCAAGGTCTAATTTGGGTGTAATTTTATAGGCCAGAACAGCTGAGGTTTTAAGGTTTCTTGTATTGTAATTAACCAGGTCTTTTTCCCAGTATCCATCTCTGTAGTATGAGCCCAAACCGGGTTGGGTGACTCTTGCAGTTTTAGTCACCTGGTCATTACTCGCAGTTCCATAAACTTCATCGCCATAACGGTTTACTGCGTCATAACCACCGGGATTGTATTGATCGGCAACACTTTCTTGGGTTGGATCTGCATTGTTGGCTTCCCAGTCATATGCACGCATGTAGCTCAGGTTTAATTTAAAGGCAAAGACATCCTTCCCTTTTTTATTCTTGTATGAATTGGCATAGCGCAACATGATTTGACCTAAGGAGCGTTCTCCCATTTTTATTTGAGCTGAAAAGCCTTTGTGTTTCCATGGGCTCTTGGTTAACATATTCACAACACCATTAAATGCGTTCGGGCCATAATATGCGCTGCTGGCACCTACAATAATATCGGCGGTTTGAATATCGAGTTCGCTGGCTCCTAAAAAATTTCCTAAAGAAAAGTTTAGACCTGGAGACATATTATCCACCCCATCAATAAGCTGCAAGCTCCTTACGGGACTGGTGCTATTAAACCCGCGTGTATTAATGACCTTAAAACCCATGCTGGCGGAGGTCACATCCACTCCTCTTAAATTACCCAAGCCTTCGTAAAAATCGCTGGATGCGGATTCTTTAATATCTCTAGCGGTCATGCGCTCCATAGTTACTGGACTTTCTCGCAATTTTTCTTTTTGCCGATGATGCGTAATCACCACCGTTTTCATGGTTTCTTTGGCAGCATTTGACTTAATAAGCCATGGGTTGCTCCCATCGTAAACCAGGGTATCTTTAATTACAGCAGCTCCAGAAATTTCTACGAGATCTCCTTTAGAAAGGAGGCTTAAGGTGAAATCTCCTTTCGCATTGGTAAGGGTGCTTTCATCGGTTCGAATAACAAATAGCTGAACTGACCCTATTGGATTGTCGTTTTGAACATCCAGAAGGGTACCTCTTGTTTGCTGTGAGAAAAGCATATTCAAGAGAGTTGAAAATGAAAATATGAGCAGTGTTCTAAGCATAAAACAAGGCTGCAAGATAGCGTAAGACCAAACAAATCACAAAACTAAGCTGCGTATTAAATGGCAGATGCGCAATTCTAATGAAACACAAAAGGCCATCTTCAATAGAAGATGGCCTTAATAACCTTAAATATAATCTCTAAACTGCAGCAGCGAATAATTCGCTAACCTTGGTCCAATTAATTACATTCCAAAATGCAGAAACATAATCAGGGCGTCGGTTTTGGTAATTCAAATAGTAGGCATGTTCCCAAACATCTAAGCCTAAAATTGGAGTTCCTTTTACATCCGCAATATCCATTAAGGGATTGTCTTGATTAGGAGTGCTGCATACAACGAGATTTCCGTCATGCACAACCAACCAAGCCCATCCGCTTCCGAATCGGGTTCCGGCCGCTGCGGAAAATTGCGATTTTAACTCTTCCATTGATCCAAATGCGCTGGTAATAGCCGCATTCAATTCTGGACTCATCGCTCCACCTTCTGGCGACATTACTTCCCAAAAAAGACTGTGGTTAAAATGACCGCCTCCATTATTTCTAACGGCTGCTCCGTGCTTGCCAGCATCGGCGCATAATTCTTCGATGGATTTATTGGCTAAATCGGTTCCTTCAATAGCAGCATTTAATTTGCTTACATAGCCATTATGGTGCTTTCCATGATGTATTTCCATGGTTTTAGCGTCTATGTGAGGCTCCAGAGCTGAGTGATCGTATGGTAAATTTGGTAACTTGAACATAATTTTTTCTGTTTAGTACAACAAAACTAACTTGTTTAGGTTTGATTTGCCAAAAGATTGTGGAATTGCTTTTTAAGGTATTTACGGATTGGTTTGAGTTGGCCGGATTTCTATTTGGTGTTGCCTGTGTGTTCATGGCGATGCGAAACCATATTATTAACTGGCCCTTGGCTATTATTTCGTCCTTATTTTACCTGGTTTTCTTTTGGAATGGCCGTTTATTTAGTGATGCTGGATTGCAATTGGTTTTTGTTGGAACATCTCTATTTGGTTGGTTCAATTGGCGTAAGATGAATGCGGGTCATGCAAGTGATCGGCGCATTTCGCGTTTAACCCATCAAGAGATTACGCAGGCAGTGGTCATTACCTTATTGGCTTGGCGTGCGTGGTACTGGCTATTGCCCAAGCTAATGCCTCTTTCGGAGGCCTTATTATTGGATACTTTAACTACTTGTATTAGTATATCAGCTGTGATTCTGCAGGCGAAGCGAAAGCTCGATTGTTGGGTTTGGTGGTTTATAGCAAATAGTGTTTTTGTGCCCTTGTACATCTCAAGAGGCTATCATGCCACCGCAGGTCTGTATTCCATACTTTGGGTATTATCCATACTTGGCTTTATCGCTTGGCGTTCAGAAATGAGGAATCAGGAGGCGGTGTAAAATTCAGCCTTTTCTGTCGTGTGACTTCTCACGACTCCTGCGCTCATCAGTTTTACAATGGTGCGCGAGGCTCTGCGATAGGAGATATTTAATTTTTTACTCACTTGTTTCAAAGTCACCCGTTCGTTTGTCTTTAACAAGGCTAATATGCCTTCTTCTACTTTGCCGTATTCTATTTCTATGGGCTTCGATGAGTTTTGCTGATGCATAAAATCAACCGTTGTTTTACTGGCGAGCAGGCATTTATCGTTTACCCTTACATACACCCACCATTTCTTATCGGAATCTTTATAATAATAGGGTTTTTCGTCGCCTCGTTCAATGATGCATTCGAGCACAGATTTTCCTTCTGCTACCCATTCTTTAATGCTAAAAAGGGGTGAGGGCTTGCAATAAAAATTGATGGCATGCTGGAGGACGTGTTTATCCTCCTCTGGACTTACTCCTGAAATCGTTCCATTGTCGCGAACTCCAATAAGCAATGTACCTCCTTTGGTGTTGGCAAAACTTACAATGGACTTGGCAATTTTGGTATAATTATTTACGGTTTGCTTAAAATCTAAAGACACATCCTCGCCCCTTTTAATGAGAGATGATATGTGTTTTGGTATGAGCATAGCTTAGCGTTTTGGTTTATAGGTAAGGCAAGCAATTTTTTCTGGATTAAATAAAGTAGCCGCATGGCTCATTATGTCCTCGGCGGTAATTTTATTTATTTCTTCCATGGCTGCTTCAAAGGATAAAGCCTTTCCTTTTCTAAGGATGGCTTTGCCTAGATGGAGCATTACATTGCTATAACTTTCTTCAGCAATAACAGCTTGACCCATTAATTGGTTTTTTGCCTTACTCAGTTGCAGCTTCCCGAGAGGTTTCGTCGCAAGTTTGTGCAATTCTTGACGAGTAATGGCTTCGCATCGTTTTAAGTTTTCAGAATCACAACCAATGTATATGGTAAATAATCCGCAGTCCGAATACATCTGATAGCCACTTTCAGTATGATAGGCAAGGCCATGTTTTTCTCGAATGGCTAGATTCAATTTAGAATTCATGGCGGGGCCACCCAAAATATTATTTAGTAAAAGGGTAATCCATCGGTCCTTGTTGGTATGACCTGGAGCAATGCAACCCATTACCATATGCGCCTGGTGTATAGGCATTTCCTTAACCACTCTAGAAACAATGGGTTGAGGCGAAACATCTGCATTAGTAATCTGATGCGTTCCCTTTAACGGAGATATTTCAGAGGCGAGGCCTTCTGCTTTTTTTAGGCTAATGTTTCCTACAATGGCCAATACAGAATTGTTTGTATGGTAAAACTTTTGATGAAAATTGCGCATTGATTCTTGCTCAATGGCGGAAACATCCGCTGGAGTTCCCAAGATATTATGACCCAATGAGTGTTGCCCAAAAAATTGCTCTTGAAATTCGTCCATGATGCTTTCTTCTGGGGAATCGAGATACATGTTAATTTCTTCGAGAATGACTTTTTTTTCTTTTTGTAATTCGGCTTTGGGGAAAGTAGAATGGAAAACAATGTCTGAAAGAAGGTCTAAGGCTCGGCTAAAAAATTTTTTGTGTAATGAGGTGTAGATAGCTGTGTAGTCTCTTGTTGTATAGGCATTTAGTTCGCCACCTACATTTTCTAGGTAGGAGATGATTTGCCATGTTTTTCGAGTTTTGGTTCCCTTAAAAACCATATGTTCGAGGGCATGAGCCATCCCTTTAAAAGGCTCGTCGTTTCGGCTTCCTGCATTAATGATATATCCACAATGTACCAAACGCGTGGCTTTTATTTGTTTGTGAACAAGAGTAATACCATTAGGTAAAACTACTTTTGTGTAGTCAAGATCTTTCAAAAGGGTTGCAAAGATAATTCTATTATTAGAACTCTGACTTTATCTGTGCGTGAGTTTAAATTGACCGGGGAGGTTCTTATTTTTTTGATCTTTTGACTTGTTTGTAGCGAATCTACAGTAAGCTAAATTATAGCTAGATATTCATAATTAAAATGCCTTAATTTTGTTGCTTTACTAAAATGAGTCTAGAATTAAACGAACAGCAGGTGCTTAGACGCCATAAATTAGATGAGCTTCGCGAATTGGGTATTGATCCTTTTCCTCCTCACTTATTTGATGTGACCCATTACTCAAAGGATATAAAGGCAAACTTTGATTCAAAACCAGAGAATTATACGAAGGTTAAGTTGGCTGGACGTATGATGACTCAGCGGGTGATGGGAAAAGCAGCGTTTGCTGTTTTACAAGACTCTCATGGCAAAATACAAATTTATGTAAACAGAGATGAGGTTTGTCCTGGAGAGGATAAAACCATGTATAATAGAGTGTTTAAAAAACTCTTGGATATTGGAGATATTATTGGTGTTGAAGGGCATGTGTTTACTACCCAGACTGGGGAAATAAGTGTGCATGTAACGAAATTAACAGTATTGTCAAAGTGCATAAATCCGCTGCCTTTACCCAAGGAAAAAGACGGCGTGGTTTACGATGCGTTTACCGATCCTGAGGCTCGAGCAAGAATGCGCTACGTGGATTTAGTCGTAAATCCAGAAAATAAGGAAACCTTTATTAAGAGAAGTCGAGTTATTCAAAGCTTACGAAATACCTTTTTAGAAAAGGGATATCTAGAAGTGGAAACTCCCATTTTGCAGCCTGTACATGGAGGAGCTGCAGCGCGCCCATTCAAAACGCATCATAATGCATTGGATATGGAGCTATATCTACGTATAGCCAATGAACTGTATCTAAAAAGGTTAATTGTAGGTGGGTTTGATGGCGTTTTTGAATTCGCCAAAAATTTTAGAAATGAGGGCATTGATCGAACGCATAATCCTGAGTTTACTGGGCTGGAGATATACGTGGCCTATACCGATTATAATTGGATGATGGATTTTACTGAAGAAATGCTCAGTAAATGCGCCATGGATGTGACGGGAGGTTATGATGTAAAAGTAGGAGAGAATGAGATCAGCTTTCAAGCTCCTTTTGCGCGTATGACGATGGCTGAGGCGATTGAAAAACACAGTGGCATTCAAATTGATGGAAAATCAGAAGAAGAGTTGGGTAAAATAGCCAAAGAAAAAGGATGTGAGATCACCAATGAAATGGGTAAAGGAAAGATTATTGATGAGCTGTTTGGCACATTTGCTGAGGGGCATATGATTCAACCTACTTTTATTACAGACTATCCTGTAGAGATGAGTCCGTTAACCAAAAAGCATAGAGATAAAAAAGGATTGGTGGAACGTTTTGAATTATTCGTCAATGGAAAAGAAATTGCAAATGCGTATACTGAGTTGAATGATCCGATCGAGCAGAAGGAACGTTTTGAGGAGCAATTAAAACTTGCAGCGCGAGGGGATAAGGAAGCCATGGCTATGGATCATGACTTTGTTCGATCTTTAGAGTTTGCAATGCCTCCAACCAGCGGATTGGGTCTAGGAATTGATCGGTTTACCATGATGCTTACCAATCAAGCAAGTATTCAGGAGGTGTTATTTTTTCCTCAAATGAGAAGAGAGAATTTTGAGTAATTAGATATTATTACACTCAAACGATATAAAAAAAGGCCTTCATGAAGGCCTTTTTTTATTGTTAATTTCTTGGGGGTCTTGGAGCCCTTGGTTTTCTCTTTGGAATCAAGAAGTAGGTATCTCCTTCGATATACGACTCGGGTTTGAAGTTTCTAAATACCCCTCTACCTAACAAAGCATCTGCCCCGTCCATTTTCTCGGGACTTAATACTTTAAATCGAGCACGTTTTACGATGTACCCATTAATGTCTAACTCGTCAACGACAAAAGAATTACTTGGCAATTTAACTTTACCCACTCTAATTTTGTCTCCACCGGACACAAAACTTCCCTTATTAATCATTTTTTTGGAATACCATTCTGCTGCAACCTCTTTGGTAACGGCGGTATATCTGCCTAATGGTTCAAATCTAAATTTCTGAGCATCTACTTTGTTGATCATACCACTAATGTATTGCTTACCACCACTTTTAAAAACTCTTGCTTTGGCAGCGTACGAAATATCAATAACGGGTTTTACTTCTTCTATTGCTTTCTTAGCAGAGTCCTCTATTACCTTAGCATTATTGGCATCTACATTTTGGGTGATTTTAGCTGTACTCTTAATGTCTTCTGTACTGAAAAGTACCGTTGTTCGTCTGTTTTGGCGGTGTTGGAATTCGTCGCAATTCACAAATAATTT
>JAURQA010000245.1 GCA_030836345.1 Bacteroidota bacterium | reverse complement strand
GGAATTAATACACCACCAATAACTAAATCTGCTGTTTTAACTACCTCGCGAATATTATACTCATTGCTGTATTGCGTTCTAACATTGGCTGGCATAAAATCATCTAACTGGCGCAGACGAGGAAGCGAAATATCCATAATGGTTACTCTGGCTCCTAGGCCTGCAGCCATTTTAGCCGCTTGAGTTCCTACGATTCCTCCTCCAAGTACAATTACTTCTGCAGGTTTTACTCCTGGTACACCACCAAGTAAAACACCTAAGCCACCCATGGGCTTTTCTAAGTATTTTGCTCCTTGCTGCACACTCATTCGGCCTGCAACTTCACTCATTGGGACCAAAAGAGGCAAACTTCTATCTGCCTTTTCTACGGTTTCGTAAGCCAAACACACCGATCTGTTTTTGATCATTGCATTAGTTAAGGGTTCATGACTGGCAAAATGAAAATAGGTAAATAACAATTGATCTTCCTTGATTAATTCGTACTCCTCTTCTATGGGTTCTTTTACCTTAATAATCATTTCGGCAATGGCATAGACCTCCTCAATCGTCGGAAGAATTTTTGCCCCCGCGTTTAGATAGGCAGAGTCCTCAAAACCACTTCCTAATCCAGCAGTAGCCTGCACGTATACTTCATGTCCATTTTTAACAAACTCCACAGTACCTGCAGGGGTTACTGCAACTCTATTCTCATTGTTTTTAATTTCTTTAGGAACACCAATTATCATATCTCTTATTTTTTAAATTAAAGCTGCAAATATAAATCTAAAATTGTGTTTATGAACTTGATAAGTTTAGTGGACTCTAGAGAACTTTTTCTTTTTGTAAATTTGTATAAATGCTTCGCAAAACCTTCGAAACGGCCGCTTATACTATTGCTGGATTTATTTTAGTTCTGGGAAGTTTTTATTTTATTGAAACCGAAGGAATAAAAAATAAAATGGGTTACATCTTCTTAGGAGTAGGGCTTATCCATATTGCTTATATAGCATCAATGCGTTATTTATTTCAGAAATCTAAATTATCTGGCCACCATATTCTTTTTACTGGAGCGGCGTGCATACTTCTTATGGCTTTGTTTAGAATGAGTATAGAATATTGGGAAACTCCTCTCGTATTATTATTTGTGAGCCTATTCATTTTTCTTAACGCTCGCCAATTGCAGGGAAAAATAAAACTGTTTCCTCAGGACAGAGCAAGTAAGAAAACCAAGTCTAGGATTCAGCGCTAAGCGTTCTTACAAGCTCTAGCACGCATCTATTGATGAGCTGATAAACTTCCTCAAACCCTTCTTCCCCACCAAACCAGGGATCTGGCACATCAATTTCGTCTTCTTCTTCCAAATCAAAATCGCGGAGAAAAACAACTTTCTCCATTTGGTCTGGATCTAATGACAAGCGTTCAATGGTATCATAATTACTTTCATCCATTACAATAATTAGATCAAATATTTCGAAATCATCGGCAACAAACGGTCTACTTCGATGCGTTATTTCTATTCCATGCTTAAAAGCATTGGAACGCGTTCTCTCATCAGCTAAATCCCCTTGATGGTGATCACTGGTGCCACAACTATCTACCGCAAATGCCTCACTAATATTTTGTTCTTTTAGATGATGGCAAAACAGGGCCTCCGCCAATGGACTGCGACAAATGTTCCCCAGACATACAAATAAAATTTTCATAAAGTTTTAGTGTTATATCCATCCCATTTCAGTGCGCTTCTTTCCTTTGGTCTTGCAGTTGGTTTTACTGCCTCCACAAGCTGTAATACTAAACACAAAAACTAAAACACTTCCTATAATTAAAACCTTCCTCATTACTCTTATAACGTTTCTTCCTATCGAATATTTAATTTAGATTTTAACGTTTTACTAAGTGCGTCTTTATGAAGCATAATGCAAATAGTTTTGTATTGGAAATAATTTTCTGAGACGTACAAAAATCCCTTCGTGTAATTGCCGGTTCCCCATGAGTTTTTGATTTTAAAGTATTCTTTTCCATTTTGGTCTGTATACAAACCCATGGCATGCATGCCATGATCGTCGGTTGTACTTTGATTATCGAAAGCCTCCTGACGATTTTGAACAGTAATTACTTTTTCAGCCATTGGCTTTTCAAAAGCAGTACCCTCTCGATCGGCTCCGCCATTATTGAAGTGTTTATTATCTTTTCCTTTCTGTGTTAGCAAGGAGTCATGCGCTGGAACGATTCCCAGACCATTCTTAAAGCTAAACCCTTTTTCACTTACATCACTTGCCCAAGCAAAAGAATAACCGTCTTTAATAGAACTTTTAGCCAATGCTGTCATTTCAGAAAGTGTAACATTATGAGCCGCTTGCATACTCCAATTATCTGGTATTTCCAATGCGAAGGGGGCGTAATACGGATGATGAGTAAAGCTTGTTATATAAACATAGTCTCCCAAGCTCCAATCAAGACTTTCATAAAAGCTTTCAGGAGAATATTCCTTTCCGTTATAGACAAAATTAGTGGGAGCTATACCCAAGTATGAGTCCACAATAGCTGCAATGGTGTTTTGCCAGTTTGCCGATAATTTCCCAGCATTTTTTCCATACTGTTGAACCACTGCGGCCAATACCTTTTCCATTTCACTATGGTTATATGTGGTTTCACCCTCTTTTAAGCCAGAATACACTGCCTGAGGAACCAAACCATATTTGCTTGCAATGTATGGGATATCATGAAACTCTCCCCCTTGGGCAAAGTTCACATGACCGTTCATTCGAACGTAATTGATAGCTTTCTCAATATATGCACATCTCACAATCCACATTTCACTTAAATCTATCGCTCCTTTCCCTAAACGAATTAGCTCCGACTCAAGGAAACTAATAGAGCTAAAACTCCAGCAAGTTCCGGTTCTACCTTGGCTTAAAACTTTGGTCGCTTCGGCCTTTTCAACTTCTGTAAAAATGTATTCACTTCCTTTTTTATTTGTTTCTGTTTGCGCACTCAATGAGGCAAAAACAAATGGAAGAATGGGGAGTAGTATTTTCTTGTATTTCAACATAAGGTGCGAAAATACAAACTAAGCTGAGAAGATGCGAATCTTAGATAGTCAAATGCATCAAGAAAAGGCCATCCATTCTCAGAAGTTTTTGTGATAAATGAAAAAAGCCTCTGAAAATCAGAGGCTTTTAATATTTAGCGGTCTGGACGGGATTCGAACCCGCGACCCCATGCGTGACAGGCATGTATTCTAACCAGCTGAACTACCAAACCGTTCGCTAATGCGGCTGCAAATATATATGGCATTTTTGAATATTCGACTTCATCTACAGAAAAAATATAAAAAAAGTACATCCCATCGAAGTATCCCCCTTTTCGGGATCATTATGCCTAAAATCAAAAATGGCAATAAATTGTTAAAAGCTTCACTTCTTTTATTGCTATAAGTTAAACGTTTTATAGCGGTAATGTCCTTAATTTTGCATCACAGTTTAGCTATGTTATTTTCTACAAATTACCAGGAACGTTTTGAGCATCGCCATAATGGACCAAGTCCCTCCGAAATTGAAGCCATGTTGAAGGTCATTGGAATTGATTCTTTAGATCAATTAATAGACCATACCATTCCAGAAAACATTCGATTAAGAGAACCTCTAAATGTAACACTTGCTCAAGGCGAGCAAGAGTTTTTGCAGAATTTAAAAACAATAGCAAATAAAAATAAGGTATTTAAAAGTTATATAGGTGCTGGTTATTACGGAACACATACTCCTGCGGTTATTCTGAGGAATATCCTAGAAAATCCTGGATGGTATACGCAGTACACTCCGTACCAAGCAGAAATTTCTCAGGGCCGATTAGAAGCTTTATTGAACTTTCAAACCATGGTGATTGATTTAACAGGCATGCAAATTTCAAATGCCAGTTTATTGGACGAGGGAACTGCAGCAGCAGAAACCATGACCATGTTTTTGGGACTAGCTAAACGCAAAAGAGGAATGAAGTTTTTTGTGGATACAGAAGTCTTTCCGCAAACCAAAGATATTCTTATTTGCCGTGCCGAGCCCATGGGCATAGAATTGGTATTTGGAGATCATCAAAGTTTTGAACCCAGCGAAGATTATTTTGGTGCGCTAGTGCAATATCCCAATAACAAAGGAAATATTGAAGATTACCAAACTTTTGTAAGCAAATGCAAAGAGGCGGGAGTGAGAACTTGTTTTGCCGCCGATATTTTATCCTTAACGTTATTAACTCCTCCGGGAGAATTAGGAGCCGATTGTGTGGTGGGAAGTACTCAGCGTTTTGGAGTACCCATGGGTTACGGTGGACCGCACGCAGCTTATATAGCAACACGCGATGAATACAAGCGCCAAATGCCTGGGCGAATAATTGGAGTTAGTGTAGACAAGAATGGAAATCGTGCCTTGCGCATGGCCTTGCAAACACGCGAACAACATATCAAACGCCAAAATGCAACCAGTAATATTTGTACTGCTCAAGTTTTGTTATCCATTATGGCAGGCATGTATGCGGCCTATCATGGAGCTAAGGGATTAAAGAAAATTGCCGGTCGCACGCATGCCCAAGCAGCCAGCTTAAATCAGGGGTTGTCTCAAATAAATGGAGTAAAGCAATTCAATGATCAGTTCTTCGACACACTTCACCTTGAAGTGCCAGATGATGAAAAATTAAGAGAAATAGCCGAGAAAAAGCAGATAAATCTACGCTACTTTGGCTCAAATAAAGTGGGTATTTCAGTAGATGAAACAACTACAGAGAGTGATGTTTCTGATTT
The DNA here is from genome assembly GCA_030836345.1 of Bacteroidota bacterium. Classification (GTDB taxonomy): domain Bacteria; phylum Bacteroidota; class Bacteroidia; order NS11-12g; family UBA955; genus CALKCM01. Next base: position 1,597 of record JAURQA010000245.1, on the reverse strand, counting down.
AATGGATGTGTTTACAGAGGCTTTCGGCGGAGAGGGCAAATCTCCAAAAGGGCAAATAAATTGCTCTATCAACAAGAACCACCTGAGAAACAGTTCCTTTATGCTGCATCCCGTCTTTAATTCTTACCACAGCGAGCATGAAATGTTGCGATATATTAAACGCTTGGAATCAAAAGACCTGTCGCTCTGTCACAGTATGATTAGTTTGGGGAGTTGTACCATGAAATTAAATGCGACTACAGAGATGATTCCAGTAACATGGGCAGAGTTTGGCAATATTCATCCATTTGCACCTTTAGATCAAACAGAAGGATACCAGCAGATCATAGAAGAATTAGATAAAGACCTTTCGGTTATAACTGGATTTCACAAAATGAGTCTTCAGCCAAATGCAGGCTCCCAAGGTGAGTATTCTGGACTATTGGTTATTAGAGAATATCATAAATCAAGAGGCGAAGCACACCGTAACATTGCTCTTATACCAAGCAGCGCGCATGGAACAAACCCAGCAAGTGCTGTAATGGCAGGAATGAAAGTTGTAGTTACTGCTTGCGATGAACGAGGAAACATTGATTTAGAGGATTTAAGAAAAAAGGCCGAGGAACACAAGGATAATTTAGCCGCTCTAATGGTAACCTATCCGAGCACACATGGTGTTTTTGAAACTGAAATCGTTGAAATAACTGACTTGATTCATTCATATGGTGGTCAAGTATATATGGATGGGGCAAACATGAATGCTCAAGTTGGACTCACTAGTCCAGGAATGATTGGTGCAGATGTATGCCATCTTAATTTACATAAAACATTCTGTATTCCTCATGGTGGAGGTGGTCCAGGAATGGGACCCATTGGCGTAGCAGAACACCTTACCCCATTTTTACCAACCCATAGTTTAATTAAAACAGGAGGAGAAAAAGGAATTCCTGCAGTAAGTGCGGCCCCTTGGGGGTCGGCCAGTATTTTGCTTATTTCCTATGCATACATAAAATTAATGGGCAGCATTGGACTGGAGAATGCCACAAAAATTGCCATTCTTAATGCCAATTATATAAAAGCCCGATTGGAGGATGAATTTCCAATTTTATACTCGGGTGCCAAAGGATATGCGGCTCATGAAATGATTGTGGATACCCGGATTTTTAAGCAAAGTGCCAAAATTGAAGCTGAAGATATTGCTAAGCGTTTAATGGACTACGGATACCATGCTCCAACATTAAGTTTTCCAGTAGCAGGAACCTTAATGATAGAACCCACCGAAAGTGAAAGTAAATTTGAGTTAGATCAATTTTGCGATGCCATGTTGGCGATTCGCGAAGAGATTAGAGAAGTGGAAGAAAACAATGAACTTATAGAAGAGAATATTTTAAAGCAGGCACCACACACAGCAGTAGAGTTAATGGCCACTGAATGGTCCCGTCCCTACAGCCGGGAAAAAGCAGCTTATCCTCTGCCCTATGTAAGAGCAAGCAAATTTTGGCCTAACGTATCTCGAGTAAATAGCGCACATGGCGATAGAAACTTGGTTTGCACATGCTTGCCAATAGAAGCTTATGAAGAGCAAACGGCCTAATCGTTGAGGCCAAAATTTCTTCTT
>JAURQA010000244.1 GCA_030836345.1 Bacteroidota bacterium | reverse complement strand
ACTTCTGCTTATTATATTCCATTTTGAAGTAATCAAAGTGGGGAGGGTAGGATTCGAACCTACGTAGCCGAAGCAACGGATTTACAGTCCGTCCCATTTGACCGCTCTGGTACCTCCCCAGACCTTTTATTTCAAAAGGATTGAGCCACCTGTCGGGATCGAACCAACGACCTACTGATTACAAGTCAGTTGCTCTACCAGCTGAGCTAAGGTGGCTTTTCAATGAACGTTCCTTGATACCTTTCGTAAAAAGGACTGCAAAAGTACTACAAAAATGGTATTTATCAACACCTGCGAATAAATTTTTTATTTGCAGTCATTTTTATGCTATAAGTCCCTGTTTTCTTTCTTCTTTACTCTTGAATATCCTGCCGAAAGCGATAGTCCTGTACCTCTGCCTGATTATAAAGAGCTCTATCTAGCCTTCGTAAAACGAAATCTGAATTATTAAATCCTCCAAATTGGTCATTTTCACCTAAACCAGCTTTTGGAATACTAACTTTATCTCGTTTTTTAACATAAACAATGGCAACACCTTGCACACCTGCAACAGGAATACTCGATTCTTTAACACTGGTTCCAATTAATGCGCCAAGAACCTTATCGTCTTTTGTAAGTTGAGGCAAGAAATTTTGTGAGGCTTTGAAATTTTCAATTGGAATTACAACACCTCCAATTTTGTTCGCTAATTCTTCCGCTTTGATATTACCAACATAATGTTTTTTAATTTTTGCCATTATGATTTTGGCTTTCACCTCTTTTCTCACTTCAGGCTCCATTTTAGATTTAATATCTTGCCACTCTGCATACCCTCTATTTCGTGCGGAGGTAACATGCACAACAATATACTTATCTCTAAACTGAAAAACATTTGAGATATCTCCAGTAGCTCTTTTATTATTAAACAGCCAGTTGACTATTTGTCTACTGTCAGATTTGTCTGTAAGACCAATAATTTCTTTGGTCGTTGTACTTATATCCTTAACAATTCTTGGAGTTAATGAGAATTTCTTTTGCGCTGTTTTAAATGAATTGGGGTTTTTATAATCTAAAGCATTCACAAATTTTGTACTTGCCTTATCGGCACTTTTTGTTATTTCTGAACTTGGAAGTATTTCAACTTCTTCTACTCTAAGCTTGGCCAATTTTCTTTGAGGGTCGTTATTTACTTTGATTATGTGGTAACCAAATTGTGACTTTGCAACGCCAATAGAGCCTTTGTTGTTTTCTTTACAAAAATCAGCAAAGCCTGGTACAAAGTTTGATACGGGCTTGGGATCTAAAACACCACCCTGAGCTCCTGAACCAGCATCTGCACTAAACTGCTTGGCTAACTCTTCGAAGTTTGCCCCTGAACGCAATTGCGCCAATAAACCATACGCCTTAGATTTGGCCTCGATGGAATCTTTAACAGGTATTTTATTTTGAATTGCAGAACTAGTTGAAATTAAGATATGCGATACATCTACAATTGGATCAGGATTTTCTGATTCCTTTACTTTTCTTCCAACTAAGTAGGATCCATTATTGTAAAGTGGACCGTGCACAGATCCCATTTCTGAAGCAAACACTTTGGCATAAAAATCTCTTTTTACAGTATCTTCTTTAAATTCTGAAGCAAAAATATCTGATGAAACATAACCTGGAGTTACACCACCACCTAAGGTATCATTTTCTCCATCTTGAGCATATGCTTCTGCTTTTTCTATTGCCATCTCTTGTGCTAAGGAAGAGTCGCTCTTACTGGGAACAACATCCCAAATAACAAATTCAATATCTCGCTCATCAATATTTTGACGATATAAATATTTATGGTCTCTATAGTAAGACTCATAATCTTTATCCGTTATTTTTATATCAGCATCTAGAACGGAGGCATAGTTCACTGATACAATAGAACCTGTCGTGCCCTCATTCGCAGACAAATACTCATATTCTTTCTCAGCCGCTGTATTATGAAGAGTATTCGCAACATAAGCCGAATATCTCTGCGCAGCGGTCTGCTTTTTTATTCTGTCGGTAAAGTCTAAAAGTTGACTCTTCAATCGCTTATCTCTATTGGCACTCCTAAAAATCTCTCGAACTTTACTTTTACTGTAAACGCCATTATCCATAAATGATGGATCTTGGGAAACATCTGAAGGATTGTCGCCCAAGAACATTTCTTTAACATCAATGTCCGTTACTTCTATTCCAGAATTTGAAATGGCTTTTTCCATAGTGTTTTTTGACAACAGTTCTGACCAGGCTGACTGAAAAGCCCGATCTCTCACCTCTTTAAATTTCTTTTGTCTCTCAGCATCCGTTGGGATCTGCTCCATTTCTTTTTGGTAAAATTTGTTCGCAATAGCATTGAAGTCATCCATTTGAATATCTTCTCCTCCAATTTGCGCAACTAGGTTTTCGTCCTGAGCGCGGTTATTACCGCCGCTTTTAATTGCATCTGTCGCAACAAATGCAATAAGTGCAACTACAACTGCTCCTACTACTACTCCTGAAGCTCTAAGTTTCTGTATTAATGCCATATGGTTTTTAAAAAAGAGAGCAAATTTATCGGATTATTCCTTGTAATTCAAGCGTATCGCCAATTATATTTTGAATTACAGTAGAGCAAATACATAATTGAGAATGAATAATGAAATATCCTTCAGATAAAAGGTCTTATTTCAAATACTTATTCAATAAAATCAGCAGAAAAAAAGGTGAGTTTCTGAGGGAATCAAAGTAATGCCAATTTTTAGATGGCAACTACCGCTCGATAAAGAAGTCACTCTGTAAATGATTAGTCCCAGCCTTAACCTTCACTTTAAAGAAGCCCTTCCCTAATTTGTTTATTGGAATAATGTCTTCTATGCTTCTTTGTGCCAAATTGGGATATACATTTTTATACACCAATACTTTACCCCGATATATTTCAACAATGGCTGAAGTACTTCCCGGTAATTCTGCATGCAAAACAAAATCCTTTTGCTTACTTCGCAATACACTTGATAAAAAAGCAGGGTATTCAGAAGGCTTTGGCTTACAAACTAATTTTTTGTTAAGTAGTGCAACCTTTACCGAAGCAATACCTCTAAAATCATCGTTATACGTGAAAGCCACTCTAATATTTTTCTTT
>JAURQA010000243.1 GCA_030836345.1 Bacteroidota bacterium | reverse complement strand
CCGCCAATTATTCGTCCTAATTTTCCAACAATAGCCCCTGCTTTCAATCCTGTTTGAATGAGGTCCTCGGTAACAGTCGCCAGTATAAATACTTTACCCGAATCTTCGTCATGCGTAAATACAGTACTAACTGTCATATTAGGTGATTCGTTTAATATACTGTATCCCATGTTTTTAATAGTATCCATATCAAAGGATTCAATATGCCCACAAACCCATTTAATACCGTTATCCAATTGTTCTGCCGTGTTCATAAGAGCCTGTTGACTAGCAATAGCTTTAGCCTGAACTAAGACTTCAACTTTGCGCTCTAACTCTTTTTTATCGGCTTGCAACCGCTCAATAGATTCCGCAAATTCATTGGAAGTGCCTAAGAGATTAGCTACTGTTTGTAACTTACTTTCTTGCTCTGTCACCCACTGCTCTGCTCCAAAAGCTGTAAGTGCCTCGATTCTACGAATACCTGCTGCAACTGAACTTTCGTGCACTATTTTGAAGAACCCAATTTCCCCGGTATTCTGAACGTGTGTTCCACCACACAACTCCATCGAATAATCAGAATCAAAGGTGATAACACGAACTTTATCACCATATTTTTCACCAAAAAGCATTCTGGCTCCACGCTCTTTTGCCTGCTCGATAGGGATTTCTCTATCCTCTTCTAGCGGAATACCCGCCCTTATTTTCTCATTAACCAGCGCTTGAACATCTAAGAGCTGCTGCTTAGTCATAGCTTCAAAATGAGTGAAGTCGAAACGAAGATAGTCCTGATTAACCAACGAACCTTTCTGAGCTACATGCGGACCTAGGACCGTAATCAGGGCTGCTTGCAATAAGTGGGTAGCAGAATGATTAGCACAGGTAAACTCTCGAGACACTCTATTCACAGTGGCTTCTACTGGTTGATCAAGGGCAGGAAGCTGCTGCACGACCAAAACCGACCCATAAGGACTTTTTTGAACATCAATGACTGCGAACTCTTGATCGGTTTCATTGTTATGGTTCGCTGGTTTCAATAATTGTTTCAATAGTCCTTTATCACTTACTTGTCCACCTCCTTCGGCATAGAATGGATTCTTTTCAAGCAATAAGTGAAAAGTATCTTCCACTTCGCGATAAGCTACAATACTGGTTGAAATACTTAGCTGATCATAGCCTACAAATTCGGAGTGCGTTTCTTTCCCCGCAACCCAATTCCACTGCCCTTTCTCGTTATGATCAACTGAAAAAGCTCCCGCCGCTCTAGCCCGAGTCTTTTGCTCATTCATCCGCTCATCAAACCCGGCCACATCGACCCGTAATCCCTTCTCTCTTGCCATCAATTGGGTTAAATCAATAGGGAATCCATAGGTATCATGCAGCTTAAATGCATCTTCTCCAGTGAGTACTTCGCTATGTTCCGTCATTTGTTCAAATAATGCGATACCCTGCCCTAAGGTTCTAATAAAACTTTTTTCTTCAGAGTGCACCACCTTTTCTACATAGGCCTGTTGGGCTATAAGCTCAGGGAAGACTTCTGAAAATTGATTCCCCAACACCTGTACCAATTCAAACAGAAAGGGCTCTTTAATACCCAACCGATCCCATGCATATCGTATGGCTCGCCTCAATATCCTACGCACCACATACCCCCTTCCATCATTCGAAGGAGATGCCCCATCGGCCACGCTAAATGCCACTGCACGAATGTGATCAGCAATCACACGAACAGCAATATCGGTATATTCATCATCTCCATAGCTTATGCCTGCACGATTGGAAATAGCCTGAATTAGTGGACTAAATACGTCTGAATCGTAATTCGAGGTTTTGGCTTGCATAACCGCACAAATTCGCTCAAAACCCATACCAGTATCTACATGTTTAGCAGGAAGCGTTTGTAACTCACCTGATTTTAACCTGTTAAATTGTATAAAGACGAGGTTCCAAATCTCCATAACTCTTGGATCATCTTTGTTCACCAAACTAGCCCCATCCAATTCTGCGCGCTCCTGCTCTGATCGCAAATCAATGTGGATTTCCGAACAAGGTCCGCAAGGCCCTGTCTCACCCATTTCCCAGAAGTTATCCTTTTTTCCGCATTTAAGAATATGCGTGTGATCGATATTGGTTTGACTTTTCCACAAATCAATGGCTTCCTGATCAACGTCTAAACCATCTTCTTGATCTCCACCAAAGACTGTTGCATACAGACGAGAAGGATCCAACTCCCAGCGATCTACCAATAGCTCCCAAGCCCATGCAATGGCCTCTTCCTTGAAATAATCTCCAAATGACCAGTTACCCAACATTTCAAACAAGGTATGATGATAGGTGTCATGCCCTACCTCTTCTAAATCATTATGTTTACCACTAACTCGGATACATTTCTGGGTATTAGCTGCTCGCATCCATTCCTTGCCCTCAAAAAACAAGGTTTTTTGCTCACCTAAAAAAAGGGGCTTAAATTGATTCATTCCTGCGTTTGTAAACAACAATGTTGGGTCATCCGCTGGAACAACTGGTGAACTAGATACTATAGCATGATTTTTAGCCCCAAAAAAATCTAAAAATTCTTGCCGTATTTGAGAGGAAGTCTTAAAAGCCATTCGATTTATGTGTGAGTTAGGTCTGGATCATTTATATGATTTCTTAAAACAATTTCATTCATACAAATATCATGCTTATTAAAGCAGGAAGATAGAAAAAATACCTATCAGACACATAGCTGAATCCCT
>JAURQA010000242.1 GCA_030836345.1 Bacteroidota bacterium | reverse complement strand
GCTGTTTTACCAGTACCCGTATGTGCCTGAGCCACTAAATCCATTCGACCAGACAACAATAGAGGGATGGCTTCCTGCTGAATTTGAGTGGGGTTTACGATGCCCATTTCATTTAATGATTTATCGTAATCTTTTGCTATTCCAAGTTGCTTAAATGTTGTCAAAACTGTACTTTTTGCTTGGTACAAAGGTATGTACTGCTCCTGTATCTTGGCACATTAAGTTCTAGATGTATTTTTTAAATGAATTATTTCCTAAGCTAGCCAAATAACCATTCAAAAACTTCATCTACTCGGCCAAATGTATGAATCTTGATCCCTCTTGGCTTATCTTGAATTTTAGTATATTTAGATAAGAAAATATGTTCGAACCCTATTTTTTCAGCCTCATTAATTCGCTGCTCCACCCTTTGAATGGGCCTTATCTCGCCACTTAAACCCACTTCTGCTCCAAAAACATATTTTGGAGGTAGCCCTATGTTTTGGTATGAACTCATGATAGATGCCATAATAGCTAAGTCCAATGCAGGGTCATCAATACGAATACCACCTGCCAGATTTATAAAAACGTCAAAGGCGCCTAACCTAAAGCCACAACGTTTTTCCAAAACCGCTAAAAGCATGTTTAGTCTTCTCAAGTCATAGCCGGTTACACTTCGTTGAGGTGTGCCGTACACTGCGGTAGAAACTAAGGCCTGGGTTTCTACTAAAAGCGGGCGTGTTCCCTCCATAGCAGCAGCAATAGCAATCCCACTTAAGCCTTCTTGCCTTTGCGCCAACAAGACTTCACTCGGGTTTTTTACAGGCAATAAACCACTAGAGTTCATCTCGTAAATTCCCAAATTTTGAGTAGTACCAAACCGATTTTTTATACTTCGCACAATGCGATAGGCGTGGTTGCGATCACCTTCAAAATGCAGCACGGTATCAACCATATGCTCCAATATTTTGGGACCTGCAATGGCACCGTCCTTGGTAATATGTCCAATTAAAAAAATAGGAACATTGTTCTCTTTAGCATACCTCAGAATTTGTGCGGTGCATTCTTTTATTTGAGATATACTTCCGGGCGTGCTCTCTAGCTCTAGGCTATAAATGGTTTGAATGGAATCTATTATCACCCAATCCGGTTTATTTTCCTTTAGAGTTTTAAGGATGTTTTCAAGGCGGGTTTCGGTATAAACAATGCATTTGTTTTTTGTTCCTTTTAACCGAGAGGCCCGCATTTTAATTTGCTCCTCACTCTCCTCTCCGCTCACATACAAGGCGGTTTGCTCCATTTGGAGCGACAGTTGCAAGAGCAAGGTAGATTTACCTATTCCTGGCTCACCCCCAAGCAAGACCAAACTTCCTGGCACAATGCCTCCACCCAACACCTCATTTAATTCCGAATCAGGTATAGAAATTCGCTGTGTTCTAGTTTGGCTAATGTCATCAATATTCTTGGGCAACACTTTCACTTGATTATCTTGACGTGTCCAAGCCACATTACTGCTTGACTTTTTTACTAGTTTTTCCTCGGTAAAAGTATTCCACTGCTTACAGCTCGGACAATTCCCAATCCACTTAGCGGCTTCGTGTCCACACTCTTTACAAAACCAAGTTGTTTTTACCTTTGCCATTATTTGAGTTTAGGGTTATTTAAATGCCTATCGGAATCCCGATTTGTTTTTTTTTCGATGTTTTTCATCAATGCTTGCGTGAGATCTATTCCTGTTTGGTTGGCTAAGCAAATAAGAACCCAGAGAACGTCGGCCATTTCATCTCCAAGATTCTTATGCATTTCAGATTTTTTGAATGATTGGTCTCCATAGGTTCTGGACATCACTCGGGCTAGCTCTCCCACTTCTTCTGTTAAGATTGCCATATTCGTCAACTCAGAAAAGTAACGCACACCAATGGTCTTAATCCACTCATCTACTTTCTGCTGTGCCTCTTCTATAGTGAGTTTTTCTGTGCTCATAAGCCCAATTCATTTTCTACCCAGTTCTTTCCCCATTCATCCAGTTCTGCTTTTGACCAAAACTCGGGAAACGAAACTAACTTCTGAAACCGTGGAGGAAGAAATTTTTGCCAATTTGTTCCACCAGTCGCACCAGCACTTTTATCTCCAGCTCTAGCCAGGTATCGAACTGCTGCACGGTAATGGCTCAAGCGCCAATTAATATTTAAAGCCACGTCTAGCGATTTTGCCTTATCTCTGAGATCTGCAAATCCCTCTTTCCCCTCATGCTTGAGAATTTCTACTCTCAAGTTCTTTGATTCGTATTCTTTGGCCAAGGCTATAAATTGAGTGTCATACTCTTTCTCAAATTGTTCCAGGGTTAAGGTCTTTTTTCCTGTTTTTAAATCAATGGCCCCTTTTTTCCAATAAATATTCTCATATAAATCGTTAAAAGACCGGTCTACACTTTTGTCCATGGAAGGGTCAAGCAACTGACCCAAAGAAGTAAAGCACAGTTCTATCTTACGAAATTGTCCGCTCTGGAAACCAGAAGCAGGCAGTAAGGCCATTCTAAATTGATTAAACTGCTTATGATCCATTCCGTCAACCATCACATCAAAACTAGAAATAAGGTGATTAAAGTAGCGTATCATGCGATCCATTCGCAATACCAAATTCTGAGCACTACTATCTTCTCCAATTTGACTTATTTCATGATGAATAAGATTAAAATAGAGTTCTGTTATTTGATGATAAGTGATGAAAATATATTCATCTGGAATATCTGTTTTGGGATGTTGTAAATTCAAAAGGCTATCTAACTGTATATACTTCCAATATGGTTCATAATTACTGACTAAAAGTCCTTCCAAATAATCATCTGCATTTTGCCCACTTAATTCAAACTTTGCAAATAATTTTTCAAGTAATTTTAATGTTTTTGGCTCTAAATTCATGTATATTTCTTTTACTTAAAATGGGCTATTAAAATTCAACAATCCAGGATTTTGGATATCCTTATCTGAAAGGATAGGCTGATCTATCCCCCAATCAATATTTAATTCTGGACAATCCCAGGCAATACCCCCTTCGGTTTCAGGATAGTAATAATCCGTACACTTGTAGCTAAAGATGGTATGATCTTCAAGCGTAAGAAATCCATGAGCAAAACCAGCTGGAATGAACATTGCTTTAAAGTTTTCCTCGCTGAGAATAACCTTAAAATGATGACCAAAAGTAGGAGATTCAGATCTCACATCTACAACCACATCAAGAACCGACCCCTTAATTACTCGAACAAACTTAGCTTGTGCATGAGGAGGTTTCTGAAAATGAAGGCCTCTCAGTATATTCTTTTGAGAGAGGCTCTGATTATCTTGAACAAACGATATGGAAGAGCCCAAGTGTCTAAAAAAATCGTCTCTAAATGATTCGAAGAAATAACCTCTAGAATCATTGTAAACATTAGGCTTAAGTACTTTTACTCCGGGTAAAGGTTCATTAATAATTTTCATTAATACTAATTTGTTCAAAAATAGGTGCAAGGCTTAATTTCTGATCCTATACTTTTGCACAAAGAATTGCACATGGTAGAACTAAATGAGGCGAATTCGCCAAAAGAAACTGAGAAGAAATCAAAGGCCCGAGCTCTCTTAATCGGGATTATAGGAGTTTTGTTACTTATCAATGGTGTATTACTCTATAAGTATTTCAAAAAGAACGACGAGGCTGAGGTCGTTGAAAAAACATTGACAAATGAAAATATTGACTTAAAAAGCAGCCTAGAAACTGCAGAACTATTATTAATTCAGTATCAAGAAGATTCTATTGCCCTAGCGGCTAAAAACATTGAACTAAGCGAAGTATTAATTGAAAAGAAAAATGAAATTGCCAATTTGATTTATAAACTTAGAAAAAAAGAAAAAGCAAGTGCCGCAGATTTAGCAAATTTAAAAGATAAAATAAGTGAGCTTCAAAATCAAATTACTGCTCTCGAAACTGAAAATAGCATACTCAAGAACGAAAACACCATTTTAATAAGTGAAAAAACAGAACTTCAAGGACAAAAGGCGCAGTTAGAAACAGAAAATAATGAAATTTCAGCAGAACGAGAAAAGTACAAGAGCGTCGCTCAGCGCCTACAGGCAGGTAATATAAACATCCAAACCAATAAGAAAAGATGGATTGATAAAAAAGAAATTTCAACGAATAGAGCTAAAAATGTGGAGAGCATAAAAATAAGTTTTAACATTTTAGAAAATAATATGGCGAACAGGGGAAAACGAATGATTTATGTTAAAATTACTGGTCCTAATGGAGTTACCATAACCAACCCTGGAAATGAGGGTGGAACATTCGCTTTTGAAAATTATGAAAGCAGATATACCTATAAGATGTCTACGGATTTTAATAAAGAATCTAAATCAGGACCTACAACCGTATGGAGACCTAAGGGAAAGCTAAAAGAAGGTAAGTACATTGTTGAATTTTATACTGAAGGATATAAAATGGGCGTGGGCTCTTTTACATTAATTTAACGGTTTAAAATTAAGGTTAAAGGCTCCATGGAATCCATGGAGCCTTTTTTTATTTAGATAAATATGTAATACTGCGCAATTGTATATCCCACAGCATATCTGAAGACGAAACCCGATATACTAAACCCAATTTATTGGTGGGGATGACTTCTAAGAAACAATTGGTATTGTAGTTAGCAAACTTACAAACTGGCCATTCCTCAGTACTTCTATTCACTCCATTGTTCATTTGCATGGAAACGGTGCTATACTTCTTTTTACCTTCCTTATAGGCCTGCATAATACCAAAAGATTCTACCTCAATTTTCTCGAACTCTGCATCTGTACTCTCATTTTCAGAAATGAAATATCCAACACCTATGCTACCTTTATTATTTTCATACCATGAATGGAGCGTCTCCGAAGATAGAAAACACATTCCTTCCTTTTCATAAAACAATGAATCCAAAATAAGACTTGGCAAAAAAGAAACAAATTTGGGGTTTGTAAAGGCATGATCACAATAAATAACGGTATTTTTAAAGTCATACAAATAAGCGTCATCCACAGACCCCTCCATAACACAGCTTACAGTATCTCTAGTTATAGAGCCAATTTTTACTCGGATAGTCATCGTCCCCTCCGGAGAAGTGGCAAAGTAGTTAAAAACCATGTTATCCTGAATAACCACTGGTTCTAATGGACCAAGAACATTAGCAGATGCAGCAATTACCTCATACGTATGTTTTCCCGAATATTTAAGTATAAGCGGGTTTTTATGCGATGCAAGTACAAGCAGTTCAATTGAATCATTATTATTTTGATTAAAAGTTAGAACATTGCATTCCTTGGAAGTACCATCCAAGTCAAGCAAAAAAGACTGTATTGGGTCTTTTTTAGATAAGTACATCTTTAGTGTATCAAAAGAAGTAGGATCAAGAAAATGAAAATATCCCTCATCATCTAATTGCTTACGCTGAGCTCCAGTAAGAATAGGAAAGCCTTTGTTCTTATATTGTAAATCGTTAGACCTATTGTTTGCTACAACAATAGGCAAAGCATTTGGCTTTTGAACGTCCCAAAGAGTCCAATTCGTATCTCTTGGGAGAAACGTGAGACGTTGCTTCTGGCCCTCAATTACGGTTGAATATTCAAGCGAAAATAGTTGTTGCGACAAATAATCTGCATCAACATTCCAAATGTTCCGTCCGTCCGATAAAATAGAATGTATACCAGACGCAAAAATATTTATATTAACTTGTTTATTAGCAATATTTTGAGTAACTTTACGCTTGGTTGTTTTGCAGGCGCCGAAAGTTAAGATAAAAATAAAACAAATTTTGGAAGATAAGATTTTTCGGTTCATATTTGTTCTACAAATAAAGTCTAAAAACCTCATTTGTTTTTGGCACAGAGTTTGAATTTTATAAGCCACAATGAAAATGAAAAAATTAGCGATTGTTCTTTGTAGTATTATAACTGTTGGTTTGTCTGGGCAGACTAGCGTTCCCGATATTAATGTGAAAGATATGGAAGGAAATAACGTTAGTTTCAAATCTGCCATAGATACGAATAAACTCACCATAGTAAGTTTTTGGGCTACCTGGTGTGGACCTTGCATTAAAGAGTTAGAGGCCATCAATGAGGTCTACGAAGTATGGCAAACAGAATACAATGTGGATTTGATTGCCGTAAGTATTGATGACTCTAGAAACAGCAAAAAAGTAAAACCTAAAGTTCTTGGCTTAGGCTGGGAGTATACCGTTTTACTAGATGAAAACTCAGACTTAGCTCGTGCTATGAATGTAGTGAACCCACCAATGCTTTTTGTTATTAATCAAAAAGGTAGGGTTGTTTACACTCATGCTGGTTATTCACCGGGCTCAGAAGATGAGTTAGAGGAGAAGCTAGGAGAGTTGACAACTGAATAAAATTGTTGAGAAACGAGAATAAATGTTTCACAAACGCCGTTCTTTATATAAAAAAATAATAATTTAGTGGTTAAATTATCATTCGTTTTGGTAATAAGCAAGACTTTTATCATAACCTTAATTTGACACTAATTTTTAAACACGAACAATAAATAGTATTGTTTTCATAGATTAGGTTTAGAGTCGTTGCTTCGGCGGCGACTCTTTTTAAAACCTTTTGAAGACATGCTTGTTACTTACGAACAATAAATAGTATTGTTTTCATAGATTAGGTTTAGAGTCGTTGTTTCGGCAGCGACTCTTTTTATACCTTTTGAAAACTTACTTATTAAATTCGAACAATAAATAGTATTGTTTTCATAGATTAGGTTTAGAGTCGTTACTTCGGTAGCGACTCTTTTTTAATCCTGAAGCTCTCCTATTGAATAATGTCATAAGTTTATTATACCAAATTCATAATGATTCATAAAGAAATTGAAACCGCGCTACAGAAGCAAATTGAACTTGAAGCATATGCAAGTGCTTATTATTTAAGTATGGCTTGTTGGATGGATGTTGAGGGATTTGAAGGTACTGCTCAATATTTATACGCCCAAAGCGACGAGGAAAGAATGCACATGTTAAAAATTGTACATTTTATTAATGACAATGATGGACATGCTGAGGTGCCCAGCATCGACAGGCCACCAAAAAAATTCCAAGATTATCACACTTGTTTCGACCAGGTACTTAAACAAGAACAAACGGTTACGAATAGCATTCATAAAATCACCAAGTTAGCCCTAACATTAGACGACCACGCAAGTCATAACTTCTTGCAATGGTACATATCAGAACAAATGGAGGAAGAAAAGAATGTAAAATCCATTCTTAATAAACTTAAAATAATTGGCAACGACGGGAGTGGTCTTTATCTTATAGATACTGAATTGGCCACTATATCTCCTCAGCCTACTGGAACCATTCCAGAAGAGAGTGCTTAATTTTTATTGATGTGATAATCAATAAAATCACTTAAGCCCTTATCGTACCCTTCGTTACCTAAACTAGCTCCATCAGCATCTAAAACTTTTGCCGTTAGTTGACTTTCAAAAACCTTTGGACTTATAAAAGATTTAAATCCAAAGAACCCTACTATTTTACCTACTACCCTGCTCATGTCTATAGCCGGCATTTTTCCTCCACGACCAGAACTCACGCCAGCAAAAGCAAATGTTTTCCCTTCCCACATTTGGAAGAACTCTTTTGAACCAAAATGATGAAATAGGTTAAGTATTTCAGCACTCATTGTCCAATTATACTCTGGACTTAAAAAGAAAACGACATCTGCCTGGGAAACCGCACGGTACACTTCCTTTTGGTAAGACGTCAATGATTCCATTGATAAACTTCCTTTATTTAAGAAAGGGATATCATATTGAGTACTATCTGGAATATAGATATGACTAATCTGCCTGGCTTCTAAATTTATTTTAATTGCTTTAGCGAATCTTGCTGTATTTGAAGATTTCCTTGAACTACCTATTATAATCGCTACTTTAGTCATTCATGTATTTTTGTAACCATACATACAGATTAAACCCTTTATTGTTTTGTTCAGCCTTCAAATCCGCTAATAATTTTGCTGTTGTAGCATCTTGCATCCTGTGCTGTGCAATAATCTCATAAGCCTTCTTACTATTGAGAATCATAGATTTTAGGTAATTAACCTTATGAGCCATGCTAAAGATTTGTTTTGACAATTCCTTTATTCCATTGAATTCATTTGCAATAGTAGAAATAACGGGTATATATCTATCATTAAATCTTCCATGAGCCATTTCTTTCAAATAACTTGCCATTTTTTCAGATCCTTTCAAATCTGATTTATTAACTACAAAAATATCTGCTATTTCCATGAGTCCACTTTTCATGGCTTGAATTGAATCTCCTCCTTCGGGAGTGGTTACGACGACAGTTTTATCTGCCAATCCAGCAATTTCAACCTCACTTTGCCCAACACCTACCGTTTCAATAATAATATAATCAAACCAAGTGGCTGAAATAAAATCAGCCATTCCATGGATATCTTCAGTGCGGTATTCGGGATTATCTGTATGACGAGGTTCTCCGCCACTTGCACCCTGATATGCTGCGTCAGCAGTAAT
>JAURQA010000241.1 GCA_030836345.1 Bacteroidota bacterium | reverse complement strand
TTTCCTTGAGGAAAGGTGGCGAATCCATTGGCCCAACAATGGCCTGCATATGGGCTAAAATTTCTGAGAAATGGATACTCTGTATCTTCTCTATTGGTGCTTGCGGCATCGCGAATGAGCAAATTTATCATAGGACCCCATTTCTCTGCCCAGCCCGGCTCATATTGTTCCATAAAAGAGGCGGCATGTATGAAATAGCCCCAGTGGAAATGATGATCATTTAAATTGCCATCTTGTCCATGTCCAGCCGGATATCCTATGAGTGAAGACCATGCCTGATTGTAATAAAACAAAAAGGCCACTTCATTATTGTCTGCGCTCAACCAATCTTCTAATCGCTCTTTAACCGTGCCTACCAATTTAGCTAAAGCCACTGTATCTTTTGTTAAATCAGCAATTCGAGCTGTTTGAATTAAACGATTCATCTCTTGCCCTTCATTGTAAGAATCTGTCCAGGTATTTAATGCATCATTCTCCAATAGCTTTACTTTCTTACTCATCTCTAATGTAGAGAAATTAGGGCTGTAATTATCTAAATAAGGCAAGGTGGGTAAAATTCCATAAAACGTATTTTCAGTACTAAACGAATTGCCCGCTAGAGTTTTTAGTTCGCCCCTCACTGTTTTATAAGAATACCCTTTGGGCTCTGCAGAACCAGCTGCTAAATGACCCCATTGATGAGGTAGTAAACCTTGTAATAAAAGGCTATCACTCCCCTCCTTCACTTCCGTCTGAATATTAAAATCAGTTTTAAGTACTGAAGTACTATCAATATAAGACCAATTAGCCAGAGTATTGGCAGGAAATACAAAAGCAAATTTCTTGTATTCATCAACTACCTTACTTATGTCACTGGCATCTAATGGGATAAAGGCCATAGACCAGTAATTATTTACGTTCAAATTGGAGGTATACACCTTCCCATTTTCTGTCCAAGTACTTCCTTTGGGTGCATAAACGGCAAAATCGGCTCCGTTCCGTGCATCGGTAATAATTAACACCTCTTTAGCTATTTGTACCGACCCAGAAGCCACTGTTATTTCAGCAATATTGGTGGAGTCCTTAGTGAAATACAAGAAAGGCATTCCAATACCCGTGGTGGCATTAAAATGGCTGCTTCCATTTTTCCAGTCCATGCTAACCGTCCAATCTGAAAAATCAGATACATTGGCAGCTGAAGCGTTGAGTCCTTGCACACCCACTTTAATAGGTTCGATATCATCTATTACTCCCCAAGGAATATAGGTAACAATGAGTCCCTCATTTACTGTTTTGAGGGTGTATGGATAGTTAAATAAATTACTTGCATGGGCGTTTTTTATTTTTGCAGACCACCAATCATTAGTTGGAGCCGGCTTTGTGGATGCAATACCCACCGTGAAGGGGTTCCCTGATGGAAATCCATTTCGACCCGCCACATCGGTACCAGGAAACGTCTTTGTATAGCTTCCTTTTCCTGCTTTTATGGTTTGGGCTTTTAAATCAAAATTAGAGCAATATAGAAGAATTGCAGAGAGTAATACTTTGGATATATTTTTCAAGCGACAAATATAGTATTTTTTACTATAAGTTCTATTTTGAAGCTACATGTCTTATTAAGATCTAACACTTTCGAAGCAGCAGCAGAGTGCGCGCTTTAAACTAGACATCCGATAAATAAACCAGCGCATATATTAAAACTAAAAGCCAAAACTCTCTGGATTCAATGGCGTTTTTTTTCTGTTCTTTACTTGGTATCAAAAGTGCTAAACCACTAAAAATAAAGGAAACAAAAATATCCATCCAATCAAACTGGCCATTGGTAATTCCTAAAACCTGAATAAGTTCGACCAAAATAGCAAATAGAAATGGGAGGTATTGTAATTGGATCCGTTTCCCCCAAATAGGAAACTGTAAACGAATAGATAGCAGTGTGGCTGAAAACACCCAAAGCCCCTCGGGCAAACTATACATGCACCACTGCGGAATAGCATAATGTTTATGCCATATATTCATTAAAAAGGGAAACTCTCGAACTCCTAGCTTGGCAAGAAGCACATTTACAATAGTATCTTGGCTATGGTACATAAAGTATAGGTAAAGGCCAAGAAGCATAGCCGCAGTGATGAGTATGTATCGCCACAGAATTTTCATGCCTTTGTACATATAATAAGCTTGTAAAAACCCAAGCGATCCGCGGGAAAAACCGCTGTTTTATTAAAATTTAATTGGGCGGTTACTTCGGCTATTTTAAACTCGCTGGAAAAAGCAAAGTACGGACTAAAATAAGCAAACCATTTACTTAAAATACCTCTGCCACCTCTGGGGGTAAAGTGGTTTAATATGAATAATTTACCTTTCGGTTTCAATACTCTTTTGGCTTCTGCGAGGGTATTTCTAATGGGAACGGTGCTTAGCACGTGAGCCAGAACAATGTAATCGAAGCTTTCGTCGGAATAACTTAAGTCCTCTGCACTCATTTCTTGAATGTCTTGTTTGGAATATTTCTTACGAGCAATTTTCAGCATTTCTACGGATGAATCGATGCCTGTAATATCATGCTTAAGTCCGAGCCCAAATAAGGCTCCATGTCCTGTCCCAATATCTAGGAGTTTCCCTTTTGGCAGTAATTGCAACTCTTTAAGTATATATTTTTTATAGGGCTTAAGGCCCATATTTATGAATGGATATACTTTTGCAATGCGGTTATAAAACCGTGTTACTCTATCCACCTGTGCCATGACACAAAGATAATTGTTAAAATAAGTTAAGCGGGCTCTACCTCAAAGGTTTTCTCAGCAACAAGTCCGTAGTTTTGAGTTTGGCTCAGTTCTGGATTTGTTACATGCCATTCAAACTCTTCACGAAAATGACGAATAGCTGCCGCAACTGGCCACGCTGCTGCATCTCCAAGCGGGCAGATGGTATTGCCTTCAATGTTCTTTTGAATATCCCAAAGCAAATCAATATCATCCATGGTACCTTTTCCTGTTTCAATATTGTGCAATACTTTCTTCATCCAGCCAGTACCCTCTCTGCAGGGGCTGCATTGGCCACAACTTTCGTGCTGGTAAAATCGTGTAAAGTTGTACGTGTTTCGCACGATGCATTGATCCTCATCATAAACAATAAATCCGCCTGAACCTAACATACTCCCCGTGGCAAATCCACCGTCTGCAAGGCCTTCGTAACTCATGAGTCTATCTTCGCCTTTGGCCGTTTTAGTAACCAAATAATGAGGTAATATTGGAACGGATGATCCACCAGGAACACAGGCTTTTAGTTTTTTACCATTTTTAATACCACCCAGAAATTTATCACTGTAGATAAATTCTTCCACGGTCATATTCATATCAATCTCGTAAACCCCAGGATTTACAATATTTCCACTGGCTGAGATTAGCTTGGTTCCAGTGCTTCTACCTACTCCAATTTTTGCATACTCTTCTCCCCCATCATTTATGATAGGAACAACGGCTGCAATGGTTTCTACATTATTTACAACAGATGGTCGCTGCCACAAACCCTCTACCGCCGGAAAAGGTGGTTTTATTCGAGGATTACCTCTATTTCCTTCTAGGCTTTCAATTAGTGCAGTCTCTTCGCCACAGATATACGCTCCTGCACCACAGGTAATAGTTAAATCTAAATCGTACCCGCTGCCTTGAATATTTTTTCCTAACCAACCATTGGCATAAGCTTCTGCAATTGCATTTTCTACAATTTTCATGACAAACATATACTCACCTCTGATGTATATGTACGAAGAATTTGCTCCAAGAGCAAAACTCGAAGCGATCATTCCCTCGATAAGTAAATGAGGGATTTTTTCCATTAGATATCGGTCTTTAAAGGTGCCGGGCTCGCTTTCATCGGCATTGCACAATAAATAACGAGGTACGCCTTCTGGCTTTGCCAAGAAGCTCCATTTTAGACCGGTTGGAAAACCTGCTCCACCTCTGCCTCGCAAACCACTGGTTTTAACTTCTTCGAGTATTTCGTCGGGAGACATTTTCAAGGCTTTCTCTACACTGCGATACCCGCCTTCTCGGCGATATACATCATAGCTTTTGATGCCTTCTACGTCTACTTTGTCTAATAATAACTTTCTCATAAACTAGTATTCCATGTAATTTGCCTTCGGATTTTTATGATATTGCTCGATAAGTTCATCCACCTTGGCCTCTGTTAAGTGCTCGTGGTATTGATGTCCGCATTGCAGCATGGGTGCATAACCACAAGCTCCGAGACATTCTACCCCTTTGAGGGTAAAAATCCCGTCACTGGTTGTTTCGCCTACCTTTATATTTAACTTTTTTTCGATGTACCTGATTATTTTATCTGCTCCCTCAATTGAGCAGGGGCCTGTTTGGCATACCTCTAGCTTTACAAGACCTGGCTTTTTTGTATCGTACATGGAGTAGAAAGTAGCTACTTCATAAACCTCTATGGGTTGTAAATGGAGGAGTCTGGCCACATAATCCATCACTGGAGCATCTAACCATCCAAAGTGAGCCTGTGCCATATGCAAGATTCTTAGCAATGCACTTTTTTGTTTTCCTTCGGGATATTGTGCCGTTAATCGGGCAACTTCATCTAAAAGCTCCTTGGGAAATGTTATATTTTTGGTTGCTTCTGCTGACATTAAATTTCTTATTTACGCGTCTAATTCTCCTGCAATTACATTTAAACTACTCAAGGTAAGTACTGCATCGCTTATTAAACTTCCTTTAATCATTTCGGGATAGGCTTGATAGTATATAAAGCAAGGTCTTCGAAAATGCAGTCTATAGGGGGTTCGCCCTCCATCACTAATTAAATGGTAGCCTAATTCTCCGTTTCCTCCTTCAACAGCATGATATACTTCACCTGCAGGAATACTGGTTTCTCCCATAACAATTTTGAAATGATAGATTAATGCTTCCATGCTTGTGTATACGTCTTCTTTTTCTGGTAAAAAGAAATCAGGAACGTCCGCATGGTAATCGCCTTCTGGCATTTTATCTAATGCTTGGCGAATAATACTTAATGACTGATATATTTCGTGCTGTCGCACCATGTATCGATCATAAGTATCGCCGTCTTTCCCTACGGGAATATCAAACTCAAAATCTTCATAGGATGAATAAGGATTCATGACTCTCACATCATAATCTACACCGGCAGCTCTTAAATTAGGCCCAGTAAATCCATAATCTATCGCATCTTCTGCACTAATGGGTCCTGCTCCTATTACACGATCCATAAAAATACGGTTTCGCGTTAGGAGGTTATCAAATTCTTTAAATTTTGCGGGGAATTCCTTTAAAAAAGCTTCAACTTTCTCTATAAATTTTGGACTAAAATCTCTTTCAAATCCGCCTATTCGGCCAATGTTTGTGGTCA
>JAURQA010000240.1 GCA_030836345.1 Bacteroidota bacterium | reverse complement strand
TTTTTTATTGAATCGCGTCTTAACGGTTGAGGATTCTAAGGCAAATGGTCATGCAAACAAAGGTTGGGAAACTTTTACAGCGTCGGCTATTTTATTTTTGATTAAACATAATCCAAAGGTGGTATTTTTACTATGGGGTAGAACTGCACAAAATTTAACATCCATTCTCCCAAATAAACATTTAATATTAAAAGCTCCTCACCCTTCTCCACTAAGCGCTCATAGAGGCTTTATGGGTTGTGGACATTTTAAAGAATGTAATATTTTACTGCAGCAAATGGGCGAAAGCAAAATTGATTGGAGTACTCGGCTCGACGTATAATTTTTGATTTCGTTTAAAATTCTTCAATCAGTACACCTAATTTGCCCTTTTGAGCGTCCTGAAGTGTTTGCATGATTTCCGTTTCAGTATTCATTACAAATGGCCCATAGGTTGCTACAGGTTCATTTAAAGGCTCTCCAGACAAGACGATAAAACGGCAATCTTCAATTGCATTAAGTGCTACAGAGTCTTTACCTTGTGCAAAGCAAATCATGTCTTTTGCTTTCGCTTTCGTTCCATTTATTTCCATTGATCCATCCAGCAGATAAATCAGGGAGTTATGATTGGGTGGCAGTTGAAATGAATAACTGCTATTTTCTTGCAATGTTCCTCGCAAAAGAGTAAGAGGACTGTAGTATTCAATATTTCCCTTAACCCCCTCATGTTCACCACAAACAATCTGAAGTTCCAAACCCTCTTGCGTATAGACTGGAGTTTCATCGGCAGAAATAGGTTTGTAAAAAGCAGCCTGCATTTTGTTTGCTGCAGGAGCATTCACCCAGAATTGAATAAATTCGACTTCTCCACCCTCCTCCGCCATTTTTGCGCTCGGTCGTTCACTGTGTGTGATGCCTTTTCCTGCAAACATCCATTGGGTTCCACCGCCATCTACAATGGCACTATTTCCCAATGAGTCCCTATGATGGATGCTGCCCTTAAAAATAAATGTAACCGGAGAAAATCCTCTGTGTGGGTGAATTCCTACGCCTACATCTTGAGGCTTTTGCCCCCCCGGCATGGTATCATTCCAGTGGTGAATGAGTAAAAAAGGGTCAAAATAATCCAATCCCTGATACGGTAGGGGTTGATCTATTATATGCCCACCCATATTTACTTTGGGTGCAGAAATATGATGTAAGATCGATTTATTTGCCATGATGTATTAAGTATATAATTTATTTTTTTGCTTGATCTTAAATTATAACATTCCATTCGACTTATTGGTTTGAATAAAATTGTTTTCTCAACCGAAATGCCACTCGCACCAGAAGGATAAGCGCTGGGACTTCAATAAGGGGGCCTATCACCCCAGCAAAAGCCTCTCTAGAGTTCAAGCCAAAAACGGCAATCGCAACAGCAATAGCAAGTTCAAAATTATTGCCTGATGCCGTAAATGAAATGGCCATATTCTTCTCATAGTCAGCCCCAAGCTTTTTACTTAGTATAAAGCTAAGCAGGAACATGATGCCGAAATAGATTATCAAGGGAATGGCGATTCGCAGAACGTCCAAAGGAATACCTATGATAAGCTCCCCTTTCAAGGAAAACATAAATACAATGGTAAAGAGCAAAGCAATTAGGGTTACAGGAGATATTGCTGGAATAAATTGGTTTTCGTACCACTCTTTACCTCGAAAAGGTACCAAAATGAGGCGGCTCAATATGCCTAAAAGAAAAGGGATTCCTAAATAGATCGCCACGCTTTTGGCAACGGTGAGAATGCTCACATCTACGATAGCGCCAGAGAATCCAAAATAAGGAGGAAGAACCGTAACAAATAGCCACGCATAAAAGCTGTAAGCAAAGACTTGAAACACACTGTTTAAAGCTACCAGACCAGCCCCATATTCACTGCTTCCCTCAGCAAGATCATTCCACACCAAAACCATTGCAATGCAACGAGCCAAGCCTATCAATATTAAGCCCACCATGTAATGCGGATAATCGTTTAAAAATATAAGAGCTAAAAGAAACATTAAAATCGGTCCAATAATCCAATTTAGAACCATGGATAAACCAAGTATTTTGGTGTTCTTAAATACTGATGGAAGCAACGAATAGTTGACTTTGGCCAGCGGGGGATACATCATAAGAATGAGACCAAGCGCTAATGGGATATTGGTTCCAGATTGTTCCAAACTGGTCAGAACCTTAGATACTGATGGCAAAAAATTTCCGAGGGTCACTCCAAAAATCATCGCGAGGAATATCCAGAGCGTGAGGTATTTATTTATAAAACTGAGTGGTTTAGAAGCCCGATTCATTCATACAAATCAAGGACAGTTTATTCAATAAGCAATCCACAATTAATCCTCTTTTTTTGGGTTTTGTACCCTTCGGTATAATACCAAGAGTACCCCAATAAATAAGATGTTCTTGATTATATATTGGCCCAATAAAGTGGGTTGAGTAGGAGCCCAAACAAAGGACTTTTGGGACAGCATAATTAGGGGAGTGAAAGTAAGTATAATATGAGTGATGGCTAAATTTAAGGCTAGCTTTTTCCAGCGATAGGTGATTAATAAAGCAGCTACAATAACCTCCCAAATAGCCAGAAGGATAATAGAAATAGAATCTGGAATTAAATCAAAGGTCAAAAGAGCGATTGTTTCTTGGGCCAATTGCTCCGCTGGACTTTTACCTGGGAAAAATTTTAATAAGCCAAACCATAAATAAACCAGTCCTACGCAAAAAGCTAAAATATGGTTATCTGATGTTTTATTTTCGAAAATTCGATTTTTCATTTATTCAGGTCTTAACAAAAATAAATTTTAGAGACGGTATATTCAATATAAATTAGAAAGATGAAAATACAGATAGAATAACCTTCTGGGTATATATTCATGCCAATGAACGTTCCCCTTACATAAACAGATGCATTATGTATTTATTCATTTATTGCCTTTGGAATTATCCGTGAAGATAATAATAAATACTAGAAATCTACCACTTACCTTTGCGCACTAAGCCAATCGCCTTTTAATAGTGCAGTTTGGCACATTAAAAATTTATGACATTTAACGATTTGGGTTTATCCGAGCCCCTACTGAGAGCAATTAGTAAAAAAGGATATACGCAACCTTCTCCAATACAAGAGAAGGCCATACCATTGGTACTTCAAGGAAAAGATGTTTTGGCCAGTGCACAAACGGGAACTGGCAAAACAGCCGGATTTACGCTTCCTATGTTGGATATTTTATCCGAAAAATCTAAGCATGGCAGACCTGTGAGAGGATTGGTTTTAACACCTACCCGCGAATTAGCTGCTCAAGTACAAGAGAATGTTCGGGAGTACAGCACTTATGTAGACATTAATTCTGCAGTTATTTTTGGTGGAGTTTCGGCAAAACCGCAAATAAGTTCTCTAAGAAGAGGTGTTGATATTTTAGTAGCAACCCCAGGACGACTTTTAGACTTGCATGGCCAAGGGTTTTTATCGCTCAAGAATATTGAGATATTGGTTCTGGACGAAGCAGATCGCATGCTAGATATGGGTTTTTTAAGAGATATAAAACGTATTCTAGCTTTAATGCCAGATCGGAGACAGAATTTGCTGTTTTCAGCTACTTTTTCCAAAGAAATTAAACAGTTAGCAGGTAGTTTTCTATATAAGCCTGTATTGGTTGAAGCAGAACCAGAGAATAGTACGGCTGAGAAGGTGGTTCAAAGAGCCATTAGAGTAGATAATACGAGAAAGTCTGATCTTTTAATTAAGCTTATTTCCGATGGGAACTGGAGCCAGGTACTCGTTTTTACAAGAACTAAGCATGGAGCCAATCGATTAACTCAAAAAATGGAAAAAAGAGGTATTTCAGCCTCAGCGATTCACGGAAATAAAAGTCAGGGAGCAAGGACAAAAGCCCTAGCTGGATTTAAAAAAGGAGCAATTCGTATTTTAGTTGCAACAGATATTGCAGCTCGCGGGTTGGATATTCCGTTGCTTCCTCACGTAATAAATTTTGAATTGCCCAATGTCCCTGAGGATTATGTGCATAGAATAGGAAGAACAGGAAGAGCTGGAGCCAGTGGCGAAGCCATTTCATTAATTGGTGAAGACGAATTAGAATACCTGAGAGGCATAGAAAAACTATTGGGCGAAAAGCTAGGAATGTCGCAGCAATCTGGCTTTGAAGCTACCTTGGAAGAGCGCCCACCAAAAAAGCAAGGTGGAGGCCGTGGCCGATCAAACCATTCTAGGTCAAAAGACAATGGAGGCAGTAGATCCAACAAAAATAAATATCGGGGTAACCGATAACGATAAGAGCATAAAAAAAGCGCAATGAATCCATCGCGCTTTTTTTTATTTTAATTGTTAATTAATCTTCTTTTTTATCCTCCTCTTTTGAAGAGTTTTGAATCTCTGGCTCTGAGGTTACTTCTTTCTTTTCTTCTTTTGCTGCTGGTGGTTCTGGCATTTTAATGGGTTCAGGCTTTGTCCATCTCTTTACGCGAACTGCATTCATTCCTTTAGGTCCTTTTTCTAATTCAAATACGACACGATCTCCTTCATTCATATCATCGTCGATCATTCCGTTTATGTGAACAAAAAAACTTTCTGAGGTACCTGCTTCTTTTATAAAGCCGTATCCTTTTTGATCGTTGTAATAATCAATTTTTCCTTCACGTACTGCATTTAGATCTTCTTCAGGTCTTTTGGTAGCTCCAAGTTCAATGCTATCCACATCTACTTCAACTCGCGCATCTGGATCTGGAGGAGTCTCCAATATATTTCCAAATTCGTCTACATAGGCAAGCATATTCTCTAAGCCGCCCCCTTTGGAATTGGCTCTTCTTTCAGCTTTTTTTTCTGCCTTGTCTTTGCGCTTGCGCAATCTCTTTTTCTCTTTTTCCTTTTTACCGAACGTCTCTTGTGATCTACCCATTAATTTTATCTTTTTATACCGTATAATTTCTTTGAACTACAGACCACTCGACCCATAACCCACGCAATTAATATATGGCAAATGTAGCACTTTTCCAAGTTTTTATGTAATTAAATTATTGTAGCTGTGGTTTTAATTATACACTCATTTATTCTCATTGATTTAAAATTGAGGCTTTTTTAGCCCTGTAGGACTTTTTTAAAAGTATAAAATAAATCCTTATGCTTTTCAAGCATTTTTTCGAACCTATTCATTTTTCCTATAACTCATTTTTTTTTCAAGATGTTTTTTACACGACCTACAATCCCATTAATTAGTTTAACCTTTATACCATGAGGGTGATTAGGAGATTTGGTTAAAATCCGTTGAACTTCGCCCTCCGTTAATTCTCCTGTTCGTTGATGATGCTTTTGCACTACTTCAACTGTATAGCCTTCCTTAATATCTGCTCTTTGTGTTCCGTCCATTGACTTATTATTTCCTGTTTTGTTGTTTTTCAAAATCTACAATGAAAAACCCCAATTTATTTTCTCACCTTACATATTTTTAAGGATTATTATTAAAATGATTCTCCAAAAGCCACATAGAATCCTGAATTATTGTTAGACCCTAAGGCATAATCAAACCTTAAGTTTGTTTGTTCTTTTTTGTCCATTCGCATGCGTAGCCCTATTCCCGTATTCCATTTTAATGATTGATTCATTTCCCTATAGGCATCCTTCTTTAGGGAGGTGATTCCTCCAAACAGCGCGAGCCCAACGGATTTATAAACCTTAGATCTAAATTCTGTTTGTAGGGTTTGAAGGGAAAAATCACGGTATTTTCCAAGCCTAAATCCACGCACAAATTGGTCACCTCCAGCCATAGGTAAATCAAAAAACGCTGTGTTTTTTGAGGCATGACTCATAAATAGGCGGTTGGACCAAGTAAGGGTTGGACTTAATTTTGTGTAATATCTCAGATCTATTTTTAGCCGGGAGTAGGTTTCATTTTTATTTGCCCCAAGGTTATAGTCTACTCCTACATTTATAAAATGCCCTTTGCTTGGAGTGAGTATATTATCTCTCCGATCCCATAACTCTTCGATCCCAAAGCATAAAGCACTGCGTCCAATTTTTAATTCAGGGTATTCTTTTCTTCCTAAGGTCTGACGAATATTTGAATAATCTATATATCGAAAGGTGGGTCCCAAAAAAAAGCCTTTTCCAAAGCTCTTTAAGGCATTGAATTGAACTAAAAACCGATTGCTTGAAATTTGCACTTCTGAGGTATCGCTGGTAATATAACCAATACCAAAATACAAATCTGGATACTTGGAGTAATGAATCATTCCTTTACTAAACCATTTTTCTTTGTTAAAAAAAAAGGTCCAATCTGTTTCAAAGATAATTTGTTTGTTAGAGGTGTATTTAAATTCTAAGCTCGCATTACTCAATCGCGTATTTGTATCCTTGTAGGCTTTTATATTGAAGAGGCTTACCACGCCATAGGCTGTTTTTGTTTCTGGCGAATACGAAATGGTTGGGAGGGGAAGCACTTTGAAAAAAGTACTTGTATCCTGAGCATAGGATGCAAACTTTAAGACAAGACATAACAGCAGTATAGGTATTTTCATCAACGATTTTTATGAATATTTATACTTCTTTATCGGCAAAAGGCAGGCAAATATACTCCCATCCAAGGATGCTTTGTTTTTTTTATAAAATTGGGATTCAAAAAAGTTACTTTGTAGTAGAATTGTCTTCCTATTGCATGGTATTTGCACTCCGCTTTCCACTATTGTGAATATATTAGCTAGGGCTGTTTAGTAAAGGGGTTTCATATTTGTAATATGAGTACACAAATAGAGATTAAAGAGGCGACCATTTTTCAGGGGAATATGCCCGTTTTACATCGTGTAAATCTAGAGGTAAAGTCTGGAGAGTTTGTTTACTTAGTAGGAAGAACCGGAAGTGGTAAGAGCAGCTTACTGAAAATGCTTTATGGAGATTTAATATTAACAGAAGGTGAAGCAAGCATTGCAGGGTTTAACTTAAATGGGATGAAAAAGAAAGAAATTCCTTATTTACGTCGTAAACTAGGCATTGTTTTCCAAGATTTTCAATTATTAACGGACCGTTCAGTATACAAGAATTTATGGTTTGCTATGCGAGCTACTGGATGGAAAGATAAAAGTGCCATGCGCCAAAATGCGTTTGATGTATTAGAGAAGGTAAATATTAAACATAAAGATTATAAAATACCTGGAGAACTTAGTGGGGGAGAACAACAACGAGTGGTGGTTGCACGTGCATTAATAAACAACCCAGATATTATTTTAGCTGACGAACCCACAGGAAACTTAGATCCAGAGGTAACAGATGAAGTGATGGAGCTTTTACATTCCCTAAGCAAAGAGGGTAAAACGGTGGTAATGGCCACACATGATTACAGGGTGATCGAAAAATTTAAAGGCAGAGTAATTACGGTTGCTGATGGAAAGGTATTCGAAAAATCCGAGGCTGCCTCGGCGGAAACATCTCAGGCTTAAACCCGCATCCAATTTTATATTCTTACTTTTAGATTAGTTCAGGTAGTCCAAGGTAAATCCATAGTTTCTCATGGCATAGACAATAATCGAAGTGCGTCTTGCTTGAAACCCGCATTTTCTTGGGCATGGCCATAAGCTGGCTATCTTGGCCGCCTGAATGAGGCTCAACTTTTTTGCAGAGCAGTTAAAATAGCGCTGGGCACCGGCTTCAATACCAAAGGTTCCGATACCGGTTTCTGCCACATTTAAATAAACCTCCATGATTCTTTTCTTGCTCCAAAAAAGTTCGATTAGAATCGTGTACCAGGTTTCGAGACCTTTGCGCAGGTAGCCCCCTCCTTGCCATAAAAATACATTTTTAGCTGTTTGCTGACTAATTGTGCTACCTCCTCTTCGTTTGTTTCCCTTGGCATTACTCACTGCAGCGTTTTTTAGGGCTTTAAAGTCAAATCCCCAATGCTTGTTAAAGGTTTGATCTTCAGCACAGATAATAGCTAATTGCATGTGCTTAGCAATGGATTCAATACCTACCCATGTTTGAACAATAGGTTTACCCAAGCTCGATTCTTGATTCCATATGGTTAACGTAGTGGGTGGATTGACCCATTTATAAAAAAGAACCTGACCAAGGCTCAGGAGTAT
>JAURQA010000239.1 GCA_030836345.1 Bacteroidota bacterium | reverse complement strand
TTTTTTATTGCTTGCTGTCATAAACATATTTGTACAAATTTACTACTTAACAACCAGTTGCAGTGCAAAAGCTAACAGATACTTGCATACAAATGTCAAAATTATTACACAAATTTGTTGATTCACTTTTTTGTGGATTCTTTCAAACATTAATCTTTGACAAAAAATAGACTTATGGTGAAGGGCCATGGGGTAATAAGAAAAGTTAGACCTTTAAATTAAAGTGCCCCTAGGACGTAAAATTAAAGCCTTGACTGAATAATTTTTGGTATTTTATGGGATGGTAAAACAAATTCACCCTTAGTAAAGGTTAAAAAGTTTTTATAAAAATTAAAACAATTAAACTATATTTGTTACTTTATTTTTTATAAGTTATTTTATAAATTATAAAACCAACTACAAAACCAAAGCTAGTATGAAAATTAATGCCTTAAAGGATAATTACCTTTATTCATTAGATGTGTGCCCGAGGACCGATGCTTTTTGTTTCAAAGAAGATCAAAATTGGGATAAATTATCTATCCATCAACGCATAATAAAGCAGATTTACACCTTAAAGCTGCAAACCAATAATTAATTAACAAACCTATGAAAGAATATACACAGAAATTTGATGCAGTGGTTGTTGGCGCCGGGCCAGCTGGTGCTTCATCTGCCATAATTTTTGGTCAAAATGGAATTAGCACAGCACTATTGGACAAGAAAGACTTCCCAAGAGATAAAACTTGTGGAGATGGAATTACTTACAAAGCAAAAGCAGACCTCATAAAACTTGGGGTATTTAAAGAAATTGAAAAATCAGCCCCATTTAAAGTCAATGGATACTCTCTCATTTTTTCCAATAACTCTCAATTAAAGTTTGAATTCGCTGATGATAATGAATCTCAAATCTATATTATTTCTAGAAATATATTTGATAATATATTATTAAAAAAAGCCATGAGTTTTGAGTCCGTTCAGTTTCTTCCAAAAACAGAGATAAAAAAGATTTCAGATGAGCATACAGGTGTCATAACTAAAGATAATACTACCATTTCTGGTAAAACAATTATAGATGCCACAGGTTACAACTCAATATTAGGCCAGCACAACAAAGATCTTCATAAAAACGCATGGGCAGTGAGAGGGTATTACGAAAATTTAACAGGACTAGATAAAACCATCGAAATTTATTTTACATCATCCGTATCACCCGGTTATTTTTGGATTTTCCCAACCTCAGAAACATCTGCAAATGTGGGCTGCGGAACATTCATCAATATCGTTGAAAAAAAGTCCTTAAATCTGAAGGCCATCTTAAAAGATTTCATAGAAAATCACCCAATAGCATCTAAAAAATTCAAAAATGCAACCCTACAAGGGCGAATAGAAGGGGGAAAGATACCGCTGGCCTTTGGTGATTTTAATTGGTCCCGCGTTACGAATAATTTAATTTCCATTGGAGATGCTGGAGGATTTGTAAATCCAATTACGGCAGAAGGAATTTCGTACGCTATTAAAACAGGTATATTGGCTGCAGAAGTAATTAGCAAAGCAATTAGAAACGACAAATACACAGAAGAAGAATTGAAAAAATTTGATATATTGTGGCACAAAGAATTTTCCAATCAATACAAGTCTGGCGACATTTACACAGAATCTTTTTCCAAAGAATTGATCAGCAAATACTTTATTTCTAATTTCCAGAAAAACTTTGAGAATAAAGACCTTAGCAAAGTTTCTGACGTTTATGAGTATATGATAAAATTGAAAGTCATTGCGAAGTCTTTGAGGTGACAAAAAAGTCAAAAATACTATTATGATAAGGCATTATCATAAATCCCTTTTTAAGGAATAACTAGATTAGGACACGAATAATTTAACTTGAGTTTTATCTTTGCAATGCCCATGCAGGAATTAGAACCTTTTTTCAATTGGAGACACCTATACCGTGCAAATGAGGACGAGTTTTCTCCTTTTTTTGGAAGAGAATATTCTGAGTTCTACTATACGAATCAAGTGTATAATTTTTTAATTCATCCACAATGGGATGACTTTGGTTCAAGTACGCTATTCGTTAAATTCCTGTATATAGGCTACCATGAAAAAGTAGCAATCATCGAATTCATTGGTGAGTGGAACGACGCCATAAACAATGATATCATGACCCTCAAAAGAGAACTTATCGAAGAACTTCAATCCAATGGTATAGTAAAATTTATTCTCATTGGTGAAAATATTTTAAATTTTCATGGTAGCGACGAAAGTTACTATGAAGAGTGGTGGCAGGAGGTTGAAGAGGAGGATGGCTGGATTGCCTTAGTTAATTTTAGAAGCCATGTTTTGGCTGAAATGAGCGCAGAGAACATTGACCATTATATAAATTTTGGCGGAATACTGAATGATTTCGAATGGCGGAAATTAACCCCTCATCAGCTTTTCGACGAAGTGGACCAAATTATAAGGGGGCGCTTACTTATTCCGTAAAAAAACCTGACTTCTCAAAATGTCCTCTTGACTAAAATCAGTCTCCGATAAATCATAACCTTCAAAAGCAGGCTCAGCAATCAAATACTTTTTACTCTTATACTTAAAATTATATCCCGCTGTATTTTGAGGCATTTCTAGGGCGCAATTGACATGTTTTTTTTCCTTATTGTAAAGCATAATACCTCTAGTATTAGTATACCTTTCAGCTAAAAAAAGGTATAAGACAGCTTTATCCTCACAATCAATAAAATCATCTGCGATCGATTGAGCTACGGTATTCCTTTTTTCATGTTTTCTATAATCAATATCTGCCTTGTAAGAGAAAGCTTGTTGAACCATATGAAGCAAGAAATTTTGCCTATCAGATGTATTCATGTTCTTTGTCCATTGAGCCATGCTATCATCTAATTCGGAGAACAAATAATTTTCAATGGCTACCTCTAATAAATGACCACCCAATTGGAGTATCGGCATATCATTGAGATAATCTACATAATGCTCATTATATTTAATCGTACTCGCATACTTTAACCCTTTTCTGTAGAAGCGGATGGGTCGTTTTTTTATCTTAATTCCAATTTTAGGAAGTATTTTCAAATTAATAGAGAAAGGCCTTAGACCTGCATTTTTATAAAAAGTATCCTGCAGAATTTGAATATGTACTGGATGAACGCCGCCGGGGTTTGTACTAAAATAGGTTTTACCTTCATTCCTAAAGGAATATCCATAATCAGTAGGCTGTTTCATGCGAATATATATCTCAAAAAAGTCCTCTTTCACCGCCAGCTTTGCATCTAAGCCGTCCATTCTAAGGGCTGCATAAACCAATGCTTTTTTGGTATATTGGCTCCCCTGGGCATATTTCAGAACGAAGGATTTAAGTAAGTTGAATTTCCCGTAATCATCTAAATCCATTTTATCTGCTTTGGCATTGAGGCTTAGAAGTATCTTGACCCAGTTTGTTTTGGATAATTTAGATTGAAAAAATTTCAAATCCTGATCAGTAGCCCCTTTTTTGAGCACGGGATGGTTTAATGAAAGCGTTCTAAGCACTACTTTTTCACCGTAAAAGTTCAGCGTCAAGTCCATTGAATGAACGGCCTTAACAAACATCAGGAGCAATATGAAGAAACACTTTAGCATACTTTCTTGATATAGACAACTCCAAAATCCATGCCTAATATCACGAACAAACACTTTTTTCATATAAGTAAAACCCATTTGCAACATCGGCTTGATATGAATACCTTCGCAGTCCCAAAAAATGAGTATTTTAGTAAACAAAGATTCCAAAATAATAGTTCAAGGTTTCACTGGCAATGAAGGCACGTTTCACGCCACCCAAATGATTGAATATGGCACAAATGTCGTGGGCGGAGTCACTCCAGGAAAAGGGGGATCAACCCACTTAGATAGACCTGTCTTTAATTCAGTTCAGCAATCGGTTAAAGAAACGGGCGCAGATGTGAGTATCATATTTGTTCCTCCTGCATTTGCTGCAGATGCTATTATGGAAAGTGCAGAAAGTGGTATTGGCGTAATTGTAGCTATTACAGAAGGAATTCCTGTAAAAGATATGGTACGCGTTAAGAACTATATTAACGAGCGCAATGTGCGCTTAATTGGTCCAAACTGCCCTGGTATAATCACACCCGGCGAGGCAAAAATTGGAATTATGCCTGGCTTCATTTTTGAAAAAGGGAGCGTAGGAGTTATTTCTAAAAGTGGTACTCTTACCTATGAAGCAGTAGACCAATTAACCAAACTTGGCTTAGGTCAAAGCACAGCCATTGGTATAGGAGGTGATCCCATTATTGGTACAACTACCAAGGAAGCCGTCCAAATGTTTATGGATGATCCAGAAACAGAAGGGATTGTTATGATTGGTGAAATTGGCGGAAACATGGAAGCTGAAGCAGCCCATTGGATTAAAGAAAACGGGACCAAACCTGTCGTTGGTTTTATTGCAGGTCAAACAGCTCCGGCTGGCCGAAGAATGGGTCATGCGGGTGCTATTGTTGGAGGCAAAGATGATACTGCTGCTGCTAAGATGGAAATAATGAGAGGGTGCGGCATTCATGTCGTAGAGAGCCCCGCAGAAATTGGCCTTCGAATGAAGGACGTTTTAAAATAACTAATCTAAAAAAGATTAAAAAAAAGGCTGCTCAAATGAGCAGCCTTTTATATGTTAGAGGGTTACCTCTTAGTGTTGAAGAGTTACTTTTACTGTAGATACTTCCTCTCCACTTACCATTTTCAATAAGTACACGCCGTTTGATACGTTGTTTGCATCAAATCTCATGGTACCATTGTTAACAGCTGTTTGAGTTTTCACTACAGCTCCTGTTAAGCTTACCAATGTCATCGTAACCGACTGTCCTTGAGCTTTATCCATTTTAATAAATAGGTCTCCTGTACTTGGGTTAGGGAATACAACAGCACTTAACTGATTTTTTACAGATACACTGCTAGATACAATCTCTTTGCTTGAAGAGCACTCACATCCTGTAGTTCGCACTTTCGCACGCATTGTTACCGTTTGTGGCCCTTCATTTTGCCATTCGTATGTTAATCCACCATCAGCACTTGTCTTAGACCCTTCGTTTCCTAGAATCCAAGTGTAGTCGATTCCTACTGTACTTCCGCCTGTTGGGCTTAACTTAATTGCACGTAATCCTACTGTATAATCGTTAGCAAAATCAAATTCGCATGTTTTTGGTCCTTCGTTTACTGTGACTTGTTTCTGGAAATCATCCTCACAACCCCCTGCAATTTTTGCAGTTAAGGTAACAACATATGTTTTGGTAGCTGTAGTAGAATACATATATACTGGATCACTCTCAGTACTAGTACTTCCAGCATCTGCAAAATCCCACTCATAGCTAATGTCGCCACTTGGCCATGTGGTTTGGTTATCAAATACGGCTGGAGAACCCGCACATACATCTGCTGCATCAAAGCTAACAACTGGCTGAACACCTACGGATAAGTCTTTGCTTACCTCTGCTGCACATCCATTATCCAATGTTACATTAAAAGTTACTGTTTTCTTGCCTAAACCAGTCCATGTATGACTTGGATTTTCTGCTCCTGAGGTTCCATCACTAAAGTTCCATGAGAATGTTGGGCTTGTACCAGCAACTGATGGTGTTAAGTTAGAGAACTCGGTAGGATCAATAGAACATGCTGGTGTATTTGTAAATACTACTTTTGGGGACTCTTTTACCGTTACTGGAACAGTAATCTCATCCTCACATCCAAAATCGGTAGTTACCGTTAATTTCACATTCTTAGCTCCTGGAGTGCTAAACTGATGCTTTACATCTTTTGCTGTAAATACTGCTCCTGCATCATCTAAATCCCAGTAACTACCAAAGTTACCATTGGCGATGCTTGAATTATTTGTGATTTCGATTTCCTCATTATCACAACTTCCACTGGTTACAGTTGCAGCTGCTACTGGCTTGTCAAACTGGTAAGCTATTTGTGTTGCCTCTGCTACACAACCATTTAAATCTGCACTTAGTGTTACAGGATAACTTCCTGTGCTTGTATATTGATGTGTTGGATTAGTTAAACTACTTGGAGCACTTCCATCACCAAAATCCCATGATAATATAGAACTAGCTGGAGTAACAGCACTGGTAAATGTTAAGTCATTTCCTTCACATGCGTTTAGTTTAGAAAAATTAACTACTGGTATTTCATTCACCACTACAGTATAAGTTTTGATATGTTCAAATCCGTAAGGAAGCGTTTTAGCAGTTAATGTTACGGTATAAGTATTGGCACTATCGAATGCAAACACAGGCTCTGGAGCTTCTGTTTTATCTGTAGATACACCCGTTCCAAAATCCCACTCAAACCCCATACCTCCTGAAAGTACAGTTGATGTATTTTCAAACAAGACGGCATCTCCATCACAAATACGTGCTGGGAATGTAAAGTCTGGTGTAATCGTTGGATAAACGAAGATGCTATTTTCCAATATTGTATCACATCCATTGTTCATGTCTGTAAACTTAACCTTCATGGTTAACATTTCATCCTCTAGAGTAACATCGCTAGTCATGAAATCTACTTCTAATCCATCTGTAGCAGAAGCATCTCTTTGGACAACGGTTGCTGCTGGAAGCATTATTCCTGTAGATGTTTCAACCCAAGAAGTAGCAGTCCAATCCGTTCCATACGTAGCGTTACTGTATGCACGTGGCGCAG
>JAURQA010000238.1 GCA_030836345.1 Bacteroidota bacterium | reverse complement strand
TCTGCAGTTTTTCCATAATAATTCCCATCCCATGGTTCCTCAATGCTTTCGGTC
This sequence comes from Bacteroidota bacterium, assembly GCA_030836345.1. Lineage (GTDB taxonomy): Bacteria > Bacteroidota > Bacteroidia > NS11-12g > UBA955 > CALKCM01. Next base: position 11,308 of record JAURQA010000238.1, on the reverse strand, counting down.
TCATACATCTTCTCTCCCCATCGGTTAAAGATGAGCATGCTAAAGTCCTTGAAATTAGATGCTACTGGAATAAATACATTGTTTGCATTTGGTCCAAATCCATTTGGACTAAAGGCATCGGGTATAAATACAATGATGTCTGGACCAATATATACACGCTGCGACACGGTATCTATACATCCTTTATCACTGGTTACCAATAGGTATATCGTATAGTATCCAGTATCCTTTTGGTATGAGTACCATGGATTTTTCAAGGTGCTGGTATCTCCTAATGGATTCTGCTGATCATTGAACTTCCAATTATAGTTCATTGCTCCATTGGCAAACACATCTGTTTGCAATGTACTCAAATTATCCATCTGGAATCGAGGCAAAGCAATGGTTGTACTTGCTAGTGGATCAGTCACAAAGGCAGCTACAGGCACGGGATAAATTTCAACAAAGCTGTTTTCGGTAATACTAGTTACACAGTTTCCTGCCGTATTGGTTACCGTTAAACCCACATTGTAAATTCCTTGGTTCGGATAATTTATACCTGTTGGGTTTACTTGATCTGAGGTATCTCCGTTTCCAAAGTCCCATCGGTATGTTAAACTCGCTGGATTAATACCTTCACTCTCCGTACTGGTAAAGTTGGCTATATAAGGAGCACACTCCTGAATGGGTGGATCAATGCTAATAACAGGGTATGGATTAATAATGATCTCCATGCTATCTGTTGCCTGAGGACATACCTCATCTGTGGCCAATGGCAATGTACTTATCTTAACCCATGCTTTTCTATTGCCTGCATCACCTGTTCCGTGATTATAATCGGTATTCTCGGCATTTTGTGCAGTAAACAAACCGTCTGATCCTTGGATGGTACTCCACTGTACTCCATTATCAAAACTTGCATCTGCGATTAGCCCATAGGCATCTCCTGCACATAAGTTTCCTGGTTTTGTATTGCTAATGCTTACCTCTGGTAGGGTACGTATCCTTATCTGGTAGTATTCCGTATCCACACATCCCTGTGAATTGGCTGCGGCCAACTTAAGTGTGTATGGACCTTCGATTGCACTGGTTTTTGTGCTGGTTGGAGTAAAGTTACTTCCACTCACATAGTCTCCACTCCAGGAGCTGCTTGCAACCCCTTTAGAGTTTGCTCTATCCAATACGGTGGTTAAATCCAGTACCCCCTCATTTTCACACATGATTCTATTGGGTAGTAATATTGCATCGGGAGTATCAATCACATTTAAAAAGAAGCTATCCTCTTTTAAACATCCTGTACTTGCATTGCTATATTTAAATTCCCATACGCCTCGTCCCCAACCTGGGAAGAATCGATGGCCACTAATCAATGTACTATTGGTCGATCCAAATGGAGCTTGCAATACACTTAAGGTTCCATCTCCTGGGAAAGGCCTAGTTCCATTCAATAGGAAATAATCCAATAGGTCCATCGTATCCGAGGTTACACATTTAGGGGATGGTGGGTTTACTGTTATTTTTGGTTCTGGTACAATATGAACAGAGTCTTCCTTACAGGTTCTACAACCGGTAATGCTATTGCTCACACATAATTTAAAAGTGTAATCTCCTGAGTAATAATCCTCACTAGGCGCACCAAACTTCATCCAAGTCTTGGCTGGAAACCCTCGATCTTCTAAGATAAACATTGGGTTAACTGCTGCAGGAGTGGTCAATACTTCCCACTTTAGTTTCAATCCTGTAAATGATTTAGGAACCACAATACTGCTATCCATGAGTGCCTCTCCTTTATCCTGACAGTATACTCGATCTCTTAACTCCACACCTGGATTACCATTAATTACCTGATTTACAGCATCGGTAAACGTACAGCCATTGGTATCGGTATAGCTTATGGTCAATCGTTCCGTATGCGGTTGCTTGTTTAAGGCTTCATTATCCAACATCTGCGTTTTGAACGTCCAACGAGTAGGATCTCCACTGGTGTTCTCATCTATAATGCCTGGTGTCTTATCGGTGGTAATGGTAATGTTATTTATATCCTTTGGTTCTAAGATAAATGGATTCAATAGGATGTCTCCATACACCCAACACTCTGGATCTAAGGCGCTCCATTTTACTTTAGGCAAAGTATTAATCTTCACGGCCATGGTATCCACAGCTACACAAGAATGAGTATCTTGTGTAACTCGAGTAAACAATCGATAGTAATTGATTATAGCTGAATTTCCATTCCCATTGTTGTTCTTAGGACTCACTTTGTAACTCTTATTGGTTCCCAAGGGAAGTCCACCTGTGATATCGGTCCAATTATATGTAGCAGAAAATAAAGCAGGACTGTGATTGGCTATAATGCTTGCTGAATCTTTGGTACATATCATCTGATCGATGCCTGCATCAGCAATCACTAAGTCATTCACATACAATCGAACGGTATCATCCTGATAACAGCCCCAAATCGTATCCGTGACACGAACTGTATAGTCTTTATCGTCCACGACTGTAATGAATTGAGTGGTGTCCAAGGTGTTCCATAAATAATACATCGTATCATCATGACCCGCATTAAAAGTAACACTCTCATAGGTACATATTCTCCGATCAATGCCTAAGTCTACCACCGGCAGCGGCTTATGATTGATTTTTACGGTATCGTAGAAAATACATCCATCTCCATCGATGATGCGAACAATTAGCGTGGTATCTTCTTGAACATTAGGCAAGCTAATCTGTGCAAAGGTATCACCAGCTACATGCGTATCTGGACGGGTCCAGTAATACTCAAAGGGAGCTTTTGCATATAGAATAAGGGGTTCCATGGTAATATCATCTCCATGACAAGCAAAGGTATCTGCCGTGGCTAGTATAGCGATGGGTGGGTCTGGAACTTCGATGGTATCTCTATAAATGGTGGGACAGTTATCACTGTTGCTTACGGTATGAACCACAATAAACTTCCCTCCCTTGGTAAACACCAAGGTGTCTTCTTTTAAGGTAGTGTAGTAAAATTCATTTTGACCCATGCTATCTCTAAAGCTCCATTTGTACGTGGCTACTCCTTTGAATCCTGCTTCTGGTTTTGCTGAAAAAGCCAATCGGCCACAGCTTAAGTTCTTGTATGATCGAATTCCAAAGGCTCTGGGTTTTACTTTTACCTTAAAACCTTTAATGGCAATACTTGGACGTGGGCAATGGTTGTCATTGGCCGTTACGGTAAAGGAGTAACTGACCGGACTGGCCTGACCTACTTTAGTTTGCCAACAGAACTCGGCTTCTTTTTCTCGATCTGTAGGATTTAGTATTTTGAATGTGGCTCCTGGAATACCCTTGTTCCATTTCATTTGAACCGTATCTGGGATTAATTGATTTGGCGTAAAGGTCTCATCTGTACCATCAATGGTAAAGCAAATTTTATCTCCCTCACACACGCTATTGTTTGCTGGGCCTTTCACCTTTGGTGCTTTATTGTACCCACAATCATCTTTTACAATCAACTGCATATCCCGCCGGGTCCTTCCAATGACCTTCCATTTTCCGGTGGTGTCCTGCCGGTGCTCCGTAATCTCGATAACGATAATACCCACCTCATCACATTTGGTTGGGGTAAATATTACATCTCCAGAGCTCTCATCCATAAAAAAACCACGCGGTGGATCTGTCTTCGTATTTGGCCTACAGGTAATACTGGTAGGCGGAATACAGAAGGGAGTCATGGGATATTTAAAAGTAAAAGGGGATGAGTAATTAACACTTGTATTAGGTAAAGTGCTAATACCATGAACTAATTTATATGAAAAGGAATCAAATTCTACGGTATCTATGGCACCATTATTAAAATAATAGGGTTGGTTGCAACATAAGAACCCAATAGGCTCATTACTCAAGTAAGGACTGTTATTACAGCTATCCTCCATCTTCTTTAAGTTACAGAGATTGATCATGGCTGTAGAAAAGAAATTATTGTTCGCCGGACCCGTGGTGATTTTGGAGTTTCGACAGCATTGCCCCACATAAAAAGTTACTTCACAGCAAGAAGAATTATTCGTGAAATTCTTTAAAGGAGCCTTATTAAAATCAACAGTGGCTTCAAAGGTATGTTCCTCCACACCCTCGCCTGAAAAACCCGTATTCTGCGGATTACAGGGGCCGGTTCCTGAAGCACAAACGGGAGTTACATCTCTAATTCCTGTTCGAGTAGATGATAAAGTATACTGCCCACAAGTATTGCTTCCATTGGTTCCTGCAAAAGCACCAAAGGTCGGATTATTAAAAGAAATTCCATTGCAATCACGATAAATCTTCATGATTATTTTATATTTCCCTCCACCTAGGCAACGGTAACTGATATCGGCTCCCATCATGTGGGTTGCTTTCAAATTGCCCACGAATAAAAATGCACAAAGAACTGCTGATATTCTCAATAGACTTTGAAAATTTAGTTGAAGAGAACGAGCGATTAATCGTTTGGTTACTAAAGATATATTCATTTGATGTGTTTTGTTGACATTTATAATGACAACCATAGTCATTTAAATGTTGCTCGAAGGTAATATTTAATTTCTATTTAGGCAACAGCATTTATACAAATAAATGAATAACAACTATTTATGTAAATCAAAAAAAAGAATTTTTTGCCTTATTTCTCAAATCTACTCAACTCAACTAAAATGAATACACATTGCAACTTTCTTTTTTGTATATACTTCAATACTTTTTTAACTACGGATTATGTCGTTTTTTTGTGAGATATCATGAAGTATAAAAACATTGGTTCAGAACTGTTTGTAAAAAACAGAAAAAAGTTTGCAAACAAGATGAACACAGGTAGTATCGCAATTTTTCATAGTAATAATGAAATGCCAAGAAATGGTGACGCTCACCATAAATTCAAACAAAATAGCGATATATTTTATTTGACTGGCGTTGATCAAGAAGATACGGCATTGGTTATTTTTCCTGATTGTCCAAACCCTGCGTATCGCGAAATGTTATTTATTAAAGAAACTTCTGAAACTATAGCAGTTTGGGACGGAGCTAAGCTTACTCCAGAGGAAGCTAAAGATCAAACAGGTGTAATGAGTGTTTTTTGGCATCATGAGTTTTGGAATACGATACATGCCATCATTCTAATGGCTGATAATATTTATGTTAACTTAAATGAAAACGATCGCTTCCCAAACAAGGTATCTTACAATGGGATTGAAGTTGCTCACCAATTAAAGCGCACCTACCCTTCTCACAATTTACTTAGGTCTGCACCTATTTTAACAAGCTTAAGAACAATAAAGGAACCTGAGGAAATTGCTTTGATAAAGGAGGCGACTAGAATCACTAAAATTGGTTTAGATAAAATTCTTAAATATACAAAACCAGGAGTAAAAGAATATGAAATTGAAGCCGAGCTTATCTATGAATTTACCAGAAATAGAGCTACTGGATTTTCTTTTGAACCAATCGTTGCCAGTGGGAAAAACGCCTGTGTTCTGCATTATTTAGAAAACAACGATGAGGTTAAAGATGGTGATTTAATCTTGTGTGACTTTGGTGTAGAATACGCCAATTACTGTTCTGATATTACCCGCTGTTTCCCAGCAAATGGAAAATTTTCGACAAGACAGAAGGAGGTTTATAATGCCGTTCTCAATGTTCACAAAGCGGCTCGTGGTTTTATGACTATTGGAAAAACATTGCCCAGTTATCATGAAGAAGTTTGTGGGGTTATGTCTGAAGAATTAATTAAGTTAGGCTTGATAACGCGCAATGACGTGAAACAAAACCCTCAAGCGTTTTCGAAATATTTCATGCATGGCACCAGTCATCATTTAGGTTTAGATGTTCATGATGTAATGCATCGCTATGAGTCTACCTTTGAAGTGGGCAATGTATTAACAATTGAACCGGGCATTTACATTCCTGAAGAGGGAATTGGAGTGCGAATCGAAAATGATGTTCATATTACCGCCTCTGGTTTAGAGGACTTTATGGAAGATTTCCCAATAGAAGTGGATGAAATTGAGGCTGCTATGAATTCATAGTCCATCCATTTTCACCCAAGAGCGGCACAAACTTAAAATCACCAAATACTTCCGTCTTCGTTTCGGTAAGGCTTGTTCGAGTTATTCGATACATTTTTTGAATATTTTGCTCATCACCCACAGGAATAACAAGTCTCCCATTTATTTTGAGCTGCTTTATCAAAGTTTCTGGAACAGAAGGTGCGCCTGCTGTTACAATAATTGCATCAAAGGGTTTTTGTGAAGGCAAACCCAATGTTCCATCTCCCACATATGTTTTCATTGGAATGTCTAAAATTTTAAGCACCCTATTTGCACTAATCACCAAAGCTTTAATCAGTTCGATGCTGTGAACTTCAGCCCCCATAGTAGATAATACTGCAGCCTGATAACCACTACCTGTGCCTATTTCCAATACTTTTTCCCCCGGAAATATCTGTAGCAATTGACTTTGAAATGCTACTGTGTAAGGTTGCGAAATGGTTTGCCCATTTCCAATAGGAAATGCAGCATCACGATAGGCAAAATTTTCGAAATCGCTTGGAAAGAACAAATGTCTTGGAACGTGAGCAATAGCGTCCAGTACAGCAGGGGATGAGATCCCTTTCGCTTTCAATTCTTTGACCAACTTATTACGCAGGCCTGCTAGTTTGGGGTTCTCTGAGAAGTTTGGTCTTTTAAACATGTGTTAAAAACAATGAAATGGTTCCTGCAAGTATTTACAGCACATTTGCAAATGTAATTCTGGAAACACAATTGACACCAATGCTGAAAACTATTATTATAGGAAGTGAAAACCAGTGCGATGAATACCAGCGCCAATTTATTGGCATCGAAAATATCGAAATTGTTGGTTATTTCGATCCATACCATTCTTACAAAAAAAATTCAGCATTAAATTCTATAGAAATCATAGAGTTAAATACTAAGGCTGATGCGTTTATAACCGATTCGAAGACCTTTCTTGAATTCTATGAGCCACTAGAAACACTCTTAAAGTTTGGTAAAGATTTTCTCATCGATGGATTTCTAAAACTGGATTATCATCGTCTTCGTAAATTAGAAAGTATTTCTTATGAAGGAGGAAGTACCATTCAGATTGCCAATATTATTCGAAATAAACCTTTATACTCTTCGGCATCTCAACTTATTAATGAGCCTAGATTCATTCGATTTGAAAAACACACGAGCAATCCAGAAAAAGGGAGTTTTGAAAATTGGATCATCAATAACCTAAGTGAAGAACTGGATGCTATTTTGCGTTTGACGGGTGCAAACTTTAAATCGGCTGTGGCAAGACCGCTCTTCTTATACAGTGATACGCCAGATATGCTGAGCATTCACATAGAGTTTGACAATGACGCAATCTGCCAAATAACAGCGGGTTCTGCCGTAAAAAGTGGCAAAAACCAAGCAAAGTTCTTCCAGCAAGATCGTTTAATAAAGGTAGATTTTGCCGATTCAAATCTTACAGAATACAGACTGAAGGATAACTCTATGCAGCTATCTATGATGAGCAGCGATGAAAAGGTAAAAAATGAGTTTATGGAAGTAGAACGGTCCATAATGATTTTTGATAGTTGGAAAAAGGAATGGCGCAACTTCTTAGAATGCAGGGAGAAAGGCTTAAGTCCTCTTTCTTCCATTAATGATTGTCAAAACCTTCAGATTGTAGTTGAGAGCATTATGGACAAAATATACCGGAAGTATCAGGCAGTATAGTCGGTATGTTTGAACCTTTTAATGTCAACATCGGGTAATAAAGATCCATTATTTATCATGTATTCGGTAAGCATCGGACAAAACAGTGCTGAAAGGCTGCACCCTTTACTTCCTAATCCATTATAAACAAAAAGATTACTGTATTTATGATGCCTGCCTAATAAAGGCCTTCTATCCCCTACAATAGGTCTTAAACCTTTTTTTAATTTTTTGCGTTGGAAGCTTCTTGTCCAGTTGGATAAATCATCTTCGATTTCATTTTGTTCCCTTGCTGTTGGATTTACCGAAAAATCATTATTTACAAAGGTTGATCCGACCAGATAGGTTTCATTTTTTGTGGGGATACACCACTTTTTTCGCCGAATAATATGCTCTTTAGAAAAAGTGTGATCCAACGAATATTCTCCAATAACTCCGGATGAATGAGATAAAGGCAAATAATTAAAAAACGGATTATTCATGAGCTCATGCCCTTCGCAAAAAAGAAGTTTATCTGAGGAGTATTCGGCATATTGAATTTCATTATCACACCGAATATCGGCATGGTTAATATCCCTTTCGACAAAGGCGTTAAGCTCATTAAAATAACGCTTTGTGGCCTTTAAAAATAAGGAGACATCTAGCCTATAAACGGATTTTATTTCAAATACATCCTCTTCTAGTTGATCAACAACGGCCTTATTTTCAGTTTTTTGACAGGCTTTTTGCCACTCATTTCTCATGGAGACATTTGATATCAATTGATGGATATTAATCTGCTGTAAAACTTCAGTTTTAAGCAATTGCTGCAGGCTCTGATAGTAAGAAGGTATCTTCGAGAATATATAGTCTCTATTCCATGTACTAGCAACCCCCTTAGGAACAATGGGATTCATTAAACCGGCAGCAACAGAACTGCACCTGTCTCCATTTGGGTGACCAATGAGCAGTACCTTTTCTCCTTTAGCATGAAGATTTAGGGCCATGTTACAATCTGCTAGTCCAGCTCCAATAATTATAGTATGGTATTTAAAATTATCCAAAAATATTACAATTGCAAAGCAAGCAAGGTTTAATGAGAAACAAAATATATTTAAGCATTATCTTAGGGCTGTTTAGCTCAAAAGTTTATGCTCAGAGCAAATTTAGTGGAGGATTAGCAGCCACGCTCTATGCCTCACAAGTTGATGGTGATTTAGCTTCAGGGTATTCAAAGTTTGGAGGTTCTATCCAAGTCATTACTAATTTAGAATTAAGCAAACATACACTCCAAATGAGAATGGGCTTAAGCGAAAGAGGGAGTCGACGAAATTTAACGAAGGCTGGAACGGGAACTCCGATGCATTTGAGATTTAGAACCATAGATTTATCTGCTGGTGTATTGAAAGATATAAAGGATCAGTTTGAGCTTGGGCTTTCTGTAATAGTTGCGCGTCGCCTATCTGCTCTAGATACAGAAGGCTACATTAATAATTTAGAACGAGATAGCCGAAAAAATTATGTCCTGGGCGGTATTTCTGTGGGATATGTTTTAAATGAGCACACCATCCTAAGAGCAACAGGCGAATACAGCATCACCAGTATTTTCAACAATTCGGCACCTACCATTCGTTACAGAACAGGAAGCTACTTTAATGTCTTAGGCCTGGGAATTGATTACTCATTTTGATGAAAAAAGGGATACTTCTTATTCTGCCGGTACTTTTTGCATGCCATCAGCCAGACCATCTAAAATCTAAAATTACCCATGTCATCCAATCTCAAGAAATGGCCTGGAACCGAGGGGATATTGAAGACTTTATGTTGGGGTACTGGAAAAATGATAGCATGCAATTTATTACCAAAAAAGGCATTCGATACGGATGGAAAGAAACCTTAAATTCGTATAAGAAATCTTATCCTAGCAAAGAGAAAATGGGAATCTTGCACTTTGGTGAGTTAAAAATAAACTGCATTGGGACCTCTGTAGGACACGCTACTGGAACCTGGCAAATTTCGTATCCCAAAGACAGTATTGGAGGGCATTTTTCACTCCTATTTAAGACGTTTGAAGGGAAACCAAAAATTATTGTTGATCATACCTGGTAGCCTTTAAAACATCGGCAACAATAAAATTAGATCCAAAAACTAAAATTAAATCGTCCAAAGACGCATTGTTTTGAGCCATTTTCAAGGCCTCTGGAGCACTTAATGCATTTCGGCTATCCAATCCCTCATTTTGCAGTGCAGCATGGAGTATGCTTGAATCTAGGCCTCTCACAACCATTGGTTTGCATGCATAGTATATGGCTTTACTGGGGAGTATTCCTAACCATTTATCCAAGGCTTTATCTTTTACAACACCTAAAACAACGTGTAGCTTTTTAAAGTTGATTTTTTTTAGCTGCAAAAGAACATTCTTTATTCCGGCAGCATTGTGGGCTGTATCTAAGATCGTTTCTGGTGCATCTGAAATTTTATGCCATCGTCCCATCAAACCAGCGTTCTCGGATATATTGCGCAATCCGGCGATGATATGTGAGTCATCGATTGTCCCATTAAATATTGCTAATGTATTGATAATAGAATGTAGTGTATTTAAATTTTTAATCTGATACTGTCCTTTTAAAGAACAGGCATCAAGCCAATGGCTTTGTACTTTATTGCTGGCAAATACCAGATTTGTCTTTACGAGTGCTGCTTTACTTTTAAAAACTTTAAGTGTTTCATTATTCCATTCTCCAATAACGACAGGGGCATTTTTTTTAATGATTCCCGCTTTTTCACTAGCTATTTCAGCCAATGTATTTCCCAAAAATTCAGTATGTTCTAAGGAGATATTGGTTATTACAGAAAGCATGGGTTGAATAACATTGGTTGAATCTAATCGGCCCCCTAGTCCAACTTCTATTATATTGATATCTGTTTTCTGAGTAGCAAAATAATCAAAAGCCATTGCTACTGTTACCTCAAAAAAGGAAGGCTTGATTCGTTGAATGGTTGACTCCATTCTATCTACGAATTGAATAACAAAATCTTTTTCAACCTCAGTACCATTTACTCTAATCCTTTCGGTGTAATCCACTAAATGTGGAGAGGTATACAAGCCTACTTTATATCCAGCTTCTTTTAGCACGGAAGCGGTCATACTACTAACGCTCCCCTTACCATTACTTCCGGCAACATGAATATGCCTGCCTTTTAAGTGGGGATTCCCTATACTTTCCAATAATAAATAGGTATTTGTAAGATCTTTTTTAAAGGCCTCTTTCCCAATGTTTTGATACATTGGAAGCATTGAAAATAAGTAATCTACTGTTTCTTGGTAGGATCTCAATTATTCAGGTTGAATGTCGGCAGTAACTGTTCTAGTCTCGGGACAATCTGTTCCGGTTTTCTTAAAAATAACGCCTCGCATGGCTTGTTTAAATACATTCCGGTAATTAGCATCTGTTGGTTGACCGGTATAGGTAGTTCCCATTAAGCCTGCTCGAACAATGCTCCACTTGCCATTGCAATCTACTTTAACACTGCATCGGATTTTACCTCTTCCATCCGCAGTAATTTTAACTATACTGGACGATATTTCAAAGTTTCTAAACTCGGCATAAACTCCACCTGAGCCGCCTTTACGG
>JAURQA010000237.1 GCA_030836345.1 Bacteroidota bacterium | reverse complement strand
CACAAGTATTTACACCTACCTAGGTTCCAGATTTGGTGTATATGGTCAAAAGGTAGGCGCCTCCTATTTTGTGGTGAGTCGCTTGCTTGGTTCTGCCGCACGTTTGTACTTAACGGCCGCCATACTTCAAACCTATCTATTTGATGCTTGGAATGTGCCTTTCTGGCTCAGTGTGGCCATTATTATTGCCCTAATACTGGTGTATACCATTAAAGGAGGTATTCGAACACTGGTTTTTACCGATGCCATTCAAAGTGTATTTCTCATAGCAGGCTTGGTTACATGTATCAGTATTTTAATTTATAAATCCGGCGCAAGTTACACAGAGATTTTAGAAATCAGCCCTTACTCATCTTGGTTTAATTGGGAGTTCAACTCCTCTAGTTATTTTATAAAACACTTGCTGGGAGGGGCATTTATATGCATTGCAATGACGGGTTTAGATCAAAATATGATGCAGAAAAATTTGAGTTGTAAATCCATTGGCGATGCGCAAAAGAACATCCTTAGTTATGGAGTCATAGTGTTTTTAGTGAACATCGTTTTTGTGTCCTTGGGTGCCGTTATGATTTATTACCTAACCGTAGCAAATATTCCCATGCCCATGAGAGATGGAGCGGCCTATACCGATGGGATTTTTCCTATGCTAGCCCTTAATCACTTAGGAGTAGCTGCGGGGATTGCCTTTATATTGGGCTTAGCTGCCGCTACCTTTTCTAGTGCCGATAGTGTTTTGACTACCTTAACCACAAGTACATACATAGATCTTTTTGGGATTGATAAAAAGGATATGCCTGAGGTAAGCAAAACAAAATTTAGAAATCGTTTGCATATTGGTTTTGCTGTTTTGATGCTATTTACGATTTTATTATTTGAAAAATACAATTCAAAAACCTTAATTGATGCCATTCTTACCTTGGCTATTTATACCTATGGTCCTTTGCTTGGTTTGTTCGGGGCTGGTATCCTCTCCAAAATAAAAGTAGCCGGTTGGCCCATAATCGTGGTGTGTATTCTATCGTCGGCAGTTACCTACGCCATTGCAAGTATACCAGCCGATACCTTGGCTGGATACCATTTGGGGTATGAGAAATTATTGCTCAATGGAGCCATTACCTTTTTTGGACTTTGGCTCGTTTCTCTGCTTCAAAAGAAAGGATAATGTTCCCTTATAAGAGGTTTTAGGTTTTACAGGGCAATGTTTGCTTTAAATATTTTAATGGCGATAGCCAATAGAATCACCCCGAAAAATTTTCGTATAATAATAATTCCAGCATTTCCAATCTTCCTCTCAATCCAATTCATGCTTATAAGTACGAGGTAAACCACAATCAGGTTAAGAATAATACCTAGGACGATTTCTAAGCTCCCATAGGTCGATTTAAGGGAGAGGATGGTGGTTAGCGTTCCGCTACCAGCAATTAGCGGAAAGGCAATCGGAATAACACTACTCGTATTTGTATCTGGTTCAGATCTAAAAATATCAATGCCCAAAACCAATTCTAGGCCCAAAATAAACATAACAATACTTCCTGCAATGGCAAAGGAGCTTATATCCACGCCTAAAAAATGCAGAAGCTTATCCCCAATAAATAGGAAGCCTAGCATAAGAATGCCGCTAGCTATAGTTACTTTAATAGGATTGATGTTCCCTACCTTCTTCTTAAGGCCAATGAGGACAGGTAGCCCGCCAATGATATCAATAACGGCAAAAAGCGTAAGAGAAACACTAATAATTTGGTTGAAATTCATATTATTTTAGGGTATTCTTATACTTTTTATTTTTTAGGTCTGTTTCATCTTTCTTCTTTCGCCATGCTTTTAATACAAAGTATGCAGCAGTAAAAACGATGGCCGTAATAATGACCTCCCATAAAAAGAGGCTTTTTTTAAAGTCGCCAATGCTTATGCGGGCGGTGTCTTGTATTTGAAGTAATAGTGATTCCATTTTAATTAATTCTGTTGCCATTCTATTTGCCTGAGCAAAAGGAATGATTTTTTAGTGCGGCAAAATTAAGAGTTATTGTACACGAATGGATTAATTATTTTGAATCCATGCAAATAAATCCATGCTCCAAGCTAGGGAAACATGCAGCGCTACACCTCCCCAAATGCGATGGCTGTAAAATGCTAAAATACCAATAATATATCCACCCAAAGCACTGCCAACGCACTCTGTAATAGGCTTTCCAAAGTGTAGGAAAACATAGGATCCAATCATGGCTAAAACAGCATGTGGTCCAAGCAATCGCGAAAAGCCAATGACCAACACCCCCCTAAAAAACAATTCTACATTTATAAAATAAGCACCGTAAACCAATTCATATATTGCCACAGAAATGCGTTCATTGAATCCGTGTTTTAGAGCAAATTGGTCGCCTCCACTGTGCTTATAACTGGGGTAATAGGAACTTAACTCTGAAATATAGGAAGCCAGATAAATGCCTCCAAAAACAAGCACAATAACACCCAGATATAGTTTGTAATTGGTTTGGTTCATACGTAGCCCAAACCAGGCCTTATGAGGGTCTCTTTTGCGCTCATATATCCAATAAAAGCAGAGAGATACAATAAATGTGCTGAGGAAAGATTTGCCCCAAGCCATGGTGCGAACATAAAACCTCCAATCAATACTATCCAAGGCTACTCCCCATTCTTTGTGTAAAAAGAAGGAGCGTTCAAAACCAATAATAAGAAAGGCAGCCGTACATTTTATCCAGAACTCTTTCGATCGAATCCATGTGGGTTTCGCTTTTCCCAAGAGTGAAAAGCTGGAGATAACTAAAAATGGGAAAGCCATAAAGGCAGTCATAACTGGGAGGTAAATCCACTCGTCATGATAGGTCGATTGAATGTTAGCGTAAATATTGAATTGATAATTGGTCCATATACACAAGCTCAAAAAAATACCAGTAAGTAGGTATATTTTGGCATTAAAATGTTCAGAGGTATACTGTTTTAAGTAGTTTAATAGTTGTTTCAACAGGGGCAATAATAAGGTTTATTTGTTTTGTATAGTTTATACCATGAATAATTTAATGAGAATAAATAGGCCTTTGACAGGTCTGTTGTATTTTCGCTTTCTCATGAATCCAAACGAATATATAGACCAAAATAAAGATCGATTTTTAAACGAATTATTTGACCTTTTAAGAATACCAAGCATTAGTGCGGATAGTGCGTATGACGAACATACTGCACGTTGTGCAGCGCATGTAGCCGAGCGTTTAAAAGAGGTGGGTGTAGATCATGTAAGTATCGAAGAAACGGAGGGTCATCCCATTGTTTATGGAGAAAAAATTATTGATCCTAACTTAACCACCATTTTGGTTTACGGACATTATGATGTGCAGCCCAGCAGCCCAGACGAGTTGTGGGACACGCCTCCTTTTGAGCCCACTGTTAAGGATGGAAAGGTTTATGCGCGAGGAGCGGCTGATGACAAAGGTCAATTTTATATGCAT
>JAURQA010000236.1 GCA_030836345.1 Bacteroidota bacterium | reverse complement strand
GCTGCTGCCTCAAATGCCTCTGGGGTCATTCCCCTAGAAGCTGCTCGCTCCATCACTTTATCAACATCTTCATAACCCTCTTTATTCAACTTTACATTTAGTGGAAAGTATTGTGGCGGTGGAGCCAAGCCATCGGTTACTTCTTTAATAAATTCCTCCTTCGTCATATGTGCTCGCAATGCATAGTTCATATTTTTCTGATTCCCCAATGTGTCAACAGTTTCCTTCATCATGTTTTTGCCACAAGCTGATCCTGCCCCGTGAGCTGGATAAACTGTTATGTTATCGGCTAACGGCATAATTTTAGTGTGTAGGCTATCAAACAAAATACCCGCTAAATCCTCTTGGGTCATATCTGCGGCTTTTTGTGCCAAATCCGGTCTTCCTACGTCTCCTAAAAACAAGGTATCCCCTGTAAATATTGCATGATCTTTCCCTTGCTCATCCTTTAATAAATACGTGGTACTTTCCATCGTATGCCCCGGAGTATGCAATGCTGTTAATGTAATATCCCCGAGGGTAAAAACTTCATTATCTTCAGCAATTTTAGCTTCAAAGCTTGGGTTAGCATTTGGCCCATAAATAATTTGAGCTCCGGTCTTTTGTGCTAGGGAAACGTGGCCACTTACAAAGTCTGCATGAAAGTGGGTTTCCAAAATATATTTTATTTTAGCTCCATCTTCTTTAGCTTTAGCTATGTAGTCTCCAACTTCTCTTAATGGATCAATTATAGCCACTTCTCCGTTACTTTCAATATAGTATGCTCCTTGAGCTAAACAACCTGTGTATATCTGTTCAATTTTCATCTTTAAGTTTTTTTCTAATCATCTATAATATGAATTAATCTGCAATGACCCTACCAACATTTAATAACTGCAAATATGGCATGTCCTTTACAAAACTGTCTCTTTTAACAAAATGTAGATGGCCATTAACAGCACAAACCATCCAAAAGCTTTCTTTAATTTATTTCCTTGAATAAACTGATTAAGGTAGATTCCAATGAATATACCAACCACTGACAAACCGGTAAAAGTTAACAGAAAAGCCCAATCAATTACTAAATTTTCTACATCACCTATAAAGCCGATTAATGACTTTATAGCAATGATGAGCAATGAAGTGGCTACAGCCTTCTTCATTGGAAGCTTTGCCAAAATCACTAGTGCCGGAATAATCAAGAATCCACCACCAGCACCTACCAACCCAGTAATAATACCTACACCAAATCCTTCTCCTACAATTAGTGGATAGTTAAACTTTGGCTTTTCTTCCACTTCCTCAACATCTTTCTTTTTCCGAATCATAGAGTACGAGGCTAACAGCATAATAATCGCAAAAAACACCATAATCCCAAAATTCTTAGAAACAAGAAAATCTCCAATAGTAAATAACTCTTCAGGTATAGCAGGAACAATAAATTTACGGGTGGTATAAACTGCTATAAATGCAGGGACAGCAAACACAAATGCAGTCTTCAAATCAACTAGTTTCTTTTGAATATTTCTTATTGCGCCTACTGCCGCTGTTACCCCCACAACAAATAAGGAATAAGCAGTCGCCAATACTGGGTTAATGGCTAGTAAGTACACTAAAATTGGGACAGTCAAGATTGACCCTCCGCCACCAATAAGCCCTAATACAATTCCAATTACCAAAGCTCCTATTAAACCAAAAATCATTGTTAATTCCATAAGGCAAAATTAGTGTAGCTTTTTATTAAATTGAGCAACCTGTGTTACATAAGACTACTAGTTGACCTAACAAAAGAAGTGTTTTACCAACTCCGAATAATCCATTAGCATATCTTGTGATTATTTGAAATGAGACTATAAAATCTGAATTCGATTTCTATGCAATTCTATCAAGCCATCTAGTTCAAGTTTTTTCAACAATCTCGACACAACAACCCTCGAGGTATTTAAATCATTTGCAATTTCTTGATGTGTTTGACTTATTTCCAATATGTTACGCACTTCTGATTTCTTCTTTAGTAAATTCAAAATACGTTCCTCCATATTTAAAAAAGCGATATGGTCTATTGTTTCTAGCAACTCAGAAAATCGCTGATGATAACTATCAAAAACAAAATCTCTCCAGCTTTTATATTTACCGGACCATTCTTCCATTTTTACAAGAGGTAAAAATAGAATCTCAACCTTTGTTTCGGCAATTGCTCTAATTTCACTTTGTGCTTTCCTCATACATGAATTAAGTGTCATTGCGCAAGACTCCCCTTGCTCTAAATAGTAGAGTAAAAGCTCATCTCCATCTTCATCTTCACGAATGATTTTCACAACCCCATAAAGTAACAAGGGCATTGAGCGAATCAAACTTCCGATTTCCATGATTACATCATTCGGTTCAAACGATTTTATTACTCCTTGCTCTTTGATCTCGTTAAGCAATTCTTCTTCAAAAACCCCTCTAAATCTATCTAAATAATGGTCCACCATCTGGTATTATATTTTAAAAATTAAAGATATGAACTTATGGTAAAATAATTTAACGCTATTTAAACTATAACTAACAACATTTACTCCTAATGAATAAAAATAGCTTACAAAAAAAGCCCCTATTAAATAAATAATAGGGGCTTTTAAAAAAATGGCGATGACATACTCTCCCGATTTCTCAGTACCATCTGCGCTATCGAGCCTAACTTCTCTGTTCGGTATGGGAAGAGGTGATCCTCGATGCAATAATCACCATAAGTCGTTGTTGCTTCTGTGATTGACACAGTAGCTAACTTATTTTGTTAACATCATAAAGAAAGAAAATACACTATAATATATAAGAGTTGTAACCATTAGTAGAAAGCTTACGGGTAATTAGTATTGCTTGGCTTTGACATTACTGCCTTTACACCTACAACCTATCAACGTCATCGTCTATAACGACCCTTAAAGGAAATTTCATCTTGAGGTAGGCTTCGCGCTTAGATGCTTTCAGCGCTTATCCCTTCCGAACGTAGCTACTCTGCAGTGCCACTGGCGTGACAACAGATACACTAGAGGTTCGTCCAACCCGGTCCTCTCGTACTAGAGTCAGATCCTCTCAAATTTCCAACGCCCACTGTAGATAGAGACCGAACT